>NZ_JBQSWK010000011.1:0-120903 GCF_052377065.1 Brachybacterium sp. AOP42-C2-15 | reverse complement strand
CCCCCCCCCAACGGTCGGCTGTCTCGCCGGAAAGGACGAACCTCAGATCCAGCCCTGGCGGCGGGCGATCGCGACCGCCTCGTGCCGGTTCGCGGCCTGCAGCTTCGCCTGCGCGCTGGAGAGGTAGTTGCGCACGGTGCCCTCGGCCAGATGCGCGCGGCGGGCGATCTGCTCGATCGCCGCGCCATCTGCGGCGAACTCGAGCACGTCCGCCTCGCGCGGGGTGAGCGGCGAGTCGCCGGAGGAGATCGTCTCCGCCGCGAGCTCGGGGTCGATCACTCGGCGCCCGGCGGCGACCGAGCGCACCGCCCGGGCCAGCTGATCGGCCGAGGTGGTCTTCGGCAGGAATCCCAGCACGCCCTGGGCCAGGGCACGCTTCAGATAGCCGGGCCGGGCGTGCGAGGTGAGGATCAGGCAGCGCGTGGCGGGGGAGACCTCGCCGATCCGGCTGGCCAGCTCGAGGCCGTCACCGTCGGGCAGCTGCAGGTCCAGCACGGCGACATCCGGCTGCTCCGCCTGCGCCAGGCGCACACCGTCCGCGACCGTCGCCGCCTCTCCGCGCACGTCGAGGTCGTCCTCGAGGGAGAGCATCGTGGCGAGCGCTGAACGGATCAGGTTCTCGTCATCGACGAGGATCACGCGCAGCGCGGCGGCAGCGGGACCGGAGTGCGCAGACGTGGCAGCAGATGCAGCAGGGACGGGGTCGGGGATCATCGGGTGCCTCCTGCGGCATCGAAGCGGACGTCGAGGGTGAAGGTGCCGCGCTCGCGGTGGATGCTCAGCGCGGAGTCGGTGCCGAGGCGCTCACGCATCCCGGTCAGCCCGCTGCCCTCGTGGACGTCGTCGTCGCCCGGGGCGCCGTCGTTGACCAGCGTGACACCGCCGGAGGTGAGGGTGATCGTCACGACGGAAGGGTTCGCGTGGCGCAGGATGTTGGTGCCGCCCTCACGCAGCACCCAGGCGGCGGTGCCTGCGTGCGGTGCTGGGATGTCGTCCGCCTCGCCGTGGATCGTGACCTCAGCATGAGCTGAGCGCAGCAGCGAGGCGGTGCCGCGCAGCTCGGTGGCCAGATCCGCCTCACGGTAGCCGCGCACCAGGCCGCGGATCTCGGCCAGCGAGGTGCGGGCGATCTGGGCGACCTCGCGACTGTGCTCCACCGCGCGGGGATCCTCCCGCTCGGTGAGCTGCGCGACCAGCTCGGCCTTCACCGCGATCACGGACAGGTCCCGACCGGAGACGTCGTGCAGATCGCGGGCGAAGCGCAGGCGCTCCTCGGCGACGGCCAGCTGGGCCTGCGCCTGGCGGGCGTCATCGAGCTCGCGCACCATCGCCGCCAGCCACAGCGAGAGCCGAGTGGTGAGCACAGCCGCCACCATGAGGATTCCGGTGGGGAGGCTCGCCGGGAGGGAGCCCATCAGAAGCGCCGCCACCGCTGTGAACCCCAGGGTGAGGACGAGGCCGAACTCCCAACGCCACCGGATCGTCGCCGTGGTGACCAGCGCGGACAGCGAGAGGATCAACAAGCGGAGATCTCCGCCGCCGAGCAGCGTGGTCCCGGCGATCAGCGCCGACGGGGCTGCGGCGGCCACCAGCGACAGGTCGGAGGGGAGGGTCCCCACCTGACGGATGCCCCAGCGGTCCCGGGCGGTGGAGGCGTCGGCGGCGGCCCATGCCTCCATGGCGCGCCAGGCGGACCAGGCGGCGAGCGCGATCTGCCCGCACAGCGCCGCGGCGCTCAGCGGGGCGGCGGCGAAGGCGGCTGGGATCCGCAGGTCCAGGAACAGGGCGATACCCAGCGGGAGCAGCACCACCACCCCGACGACGGTCCAGGCCGTGTAGGCGTAGAACACGCTCCACTGGCGGCCGACGGTCGACTCCATGTCATTCCTCTCGCGGCCACCTTTCAGAAGGGCGGCCAGGTCGGGAGCCTATCGGCTCGAATCCGCTCAGACGATCGTGGCGAGGAACAGGCTGCCGAAGAGGCCGAACGCGATGCCCCAGGCGATGATCGAGATGCCCATCCACAGGTAGACCTTTCCGCGGGTGGCGCCGAGGGCCACCAGGGTCGGTCCCGTGATCTGGGAGGCGACCAGCAGCGGTCCCAGCAGGCTGACTCCCGGAACTCCGTACTTGTCCAGCGCGGCGGCGATCTTCGTGCGGAACCGCGAGGGCTTCACCCCGCGCTCCGCCTCGGCGCCGGGCCCCGCCTCGACACTGGGCGCCGCCTGGATCCCACCCCTGCGGCGGCTCCTGCCGTCGGTGACAGCGTCGCGGGCCCTGCCGGACAGGGCGATCACAGCGAAGGTGGAGATCAGGTTCCCGGCCACGGCGGCGGGGATCGCGATCGCCGGAGGGATGCCGAGCGCGGCGCCGAGGAAGCTGCCGAAGTAGCTCTCGATGAACGGGATCGCGCCGGCGGGCACGAGGGCGAGCACCTGCTGCCATGGCTCGAGGCCGGAGACGAGGGTGTGGAGCTGGGAGAGGAGGTCCTGGAACAAGAGATGTCCTTGTCTGGTGTCGCAGTGGCGGCGTGGTGTGGTGGGGGAGAGGTGCAGTGGGGAGGAGCGGGCTCAGCCGCGCGGTTCCCAGCGGAAGTGCTCGCGCACGATCAGGGCGCCGACGAGGGTCCAGCCGAGCAGGATCCCGGTCTGTCCGGCCATGAGCATCCACGCATCGGGGCCGGCGAGAGCGGCTCCGTCGGCGTCGATGCCCAGCCAGCCCAGCCGCACCAGCGCGGTGATGGGGGCGGAGGGGAGGAAGGTGATCAGCCGGGCCACCCAGTCGGGCAGGAGCTCGACGGGCAGGATGCCGCCGGCACCGATCATCAGGACCGCCATCGCGGGCAGCGAGGTGATCTGCGCGGATTCGACGGTGCGGGTGATGTTCGCGGTGACCAGGGCCAGCGGGACCAGCATGAGTGCGCCGAGACCCAGGCCGAGGACGAGCACCAGAGGGTTCTGGGGGAGCGGGAGATCCAGCAGCGGGATCGCGAGCGCCGTGGTGAGGACGATCATCACTGCGGCGAGCAGCAGTGCCGGGGTGGCCGTCGCGGCGAGCACCGTCGCGTCGGAGGCCTCGCCGGTGCGCAGGCGCTTCAGCACCAGGTCCTGGCGGCGGGCGACGTAGGACGAGAGCAGGTTGTAGTAGACGACGAACAGCAGCACGATCACGAACATCGTGCCGAGCACGCTGGCCAGGGCGGCCCCGGAGGCACCGTTCTGCGCGAGCGGCAGGAAGAAGAACGGCAGCGCGAGCGGCAGCAGGATGGCGGTGCCGAGCTGCATGCGATTGCGTCGCAGGAGGGAGAGCTCCGCGGCGGCGAGCCCCAGCAGGCGAGGAATGCGGCGGGGGCGCACGGGGGAGGCGGAGTGCGGGGAGCTGGTGAGGGGAGCGGACGCGAGGGCGGGTGAGGCAGTCATGATCATCCTTCGAGGGTGTGGGTGGAGCTGGCGATCTCGAGGAACACCGATTCGAGGCTGGCGGCGCGGGCATCGAGCCCGGTGAGTTCGACACCCGCGCCGCGTGCCCAGGTGAGCAGGGTGTGGAGGTCCTCATTGAGGGAGGTGGTGGACACCTCGAGGTGACCCTCGGGGCTGCGCAAGGCTTCACCGTGCACGGCGGGAAGCGCGGGGGCGCTCGCCGGGAGCGTGGCGCGGATCCGGGCGGCGTGCCCGGCGACGACGTCGGCGACCGTGCCCTCGCGCGCGATGCGTCCGCGGTGCATGATCGCGAGCCGGTCGGCGAGGGTCTCTGCTTCATCGAGGTAGTGCGTGGTCAGCACGATCGTGGTGCCGCGCGCCTTGAGGGAGGCGATGAGCTCCCAGGCCCGGGCCCGCGATTCCGGGTCCAGCCCGGTGGTGGGCTCGTCGAGGAACAGCAGCTCCGGGTCGCCGGCGATCGCGCAGGCGAGGTCGAGGCGACGCACCTCGCCGCCGGAGAGGGAGGAGATGCGGGTGCTGGCCCGGTCCGTGAGGTCGACGTCGGCCAGCACGTCCAGCACGGGGCGCGGGGTGCTCAGCGTCCTGCTCCACATGGTCAGCGCCTCGAGGGCGGTGAGGTCTGCGGGGAAGCCACCGGTCTGCAGCATGAGCCCCTGGCGGGGGCGTACGGCGCGCCGTTCACGGTAGGGGTCGTGACCGAATACGCTCACCGTGCCGGAGGTGGGTCGGGCCAGGCCCTCGAGCACCTCGAGCGTGGAGGTCTTCCCGGCGCCGTTCGTGCCCAGCAGGCCGAACAGCTCGCCGCGGCGAAGGGTGAGGTCCACACCATCGACGGCCAGGTAGGAGTCCCTGCCCCGCCCATATCGACGGCTGAGGCCGCGTGCCTCCAGCACGACGTCGGCGGCGGGATCGGCGGTCGGAGCGATGGCGGCGGGAGCGATGGACGCCTGGTCGGTGAGGCCGGGGCCCGACGCGGCGGGGCCGACGGGGAGGGGGTTCTGATCGAGGGTCGTCATCTCAGCGCCCTCCCGTCAGATCAGCGGCGTAGCCACGGGTGCGGAAGCCGACCACCAGTCGGACCCCCATGAAGAGGCCGACGACGGCGAACATGACGGCGGTGACGAGGGTCTCGGGCTGGAGCACCAGGACGATGAGCCCGACCAGAGCCAGGTTCGCGAACAGGGCGAGCAGCTCGCGGCCGAGGGTCGCGGAGGGGGTGAAGGCCATGAGGTCCATCAGGACGGATCGCTCGGAGGAGCGACCTGCGGAGCGGTCGGCGGGAGGGTCGGTGCGGTGTGTCGATGTCATGCCCCCACTCTCCCCAGAACCGGCTCCGGCCAGTAGGGCGCCACCTCACCGCCTGGAGTGGGAACGTCATGGCCCACCCATGAGAAATGTCAGACGAGGCTTCAGGAGGTCTCTACAGAGCCCCGGGCGTGACCTCCTCCACACACGGACCTGCAGGTCTGTGACGTTTGTTTCGCCATATGACGGGATGCTTCGGTGCATCCGGTCGCGGGTGCTGTACTGCCCTGGTGATCACTCTCGACAGCCTCACGAAGGTCTTCCCCGCACCCGGCGGCGGAGACCCCGTCGTCGCGCTCGACGGTATCGACCTCCACCTCGAGCCGGGCCGCGTGCACGGCATCGTCGGCCGCTCCGGTGCCGGCAAGTCCACCCTCATCCGCTGCCTGACCGGGCTGGAGAAGCCCAGCTCCGGGCGCGTCGAGGTGGACGGCACCGACATCGCCGCGCTGGAGGGTGCCGCCCTGCGCGCCGCCCGCCGCAACATCGGCATGGTCTTCCAGCACGCGAACCTGCTGGACTCCCGCACCGCCGCCCAGAACATCGCCCACCCGCTCGAGATCGCCGGCGTGCCCCGCGCGCAGCGTCAGCAGCGCGTGGCCGAGCTGGTCGAGCTGGTGGGCCTCACCGGGCGCGAGCACAACCACCCCGCGCAGCTCTCCGGCGGGCAGATCCAGCGCGTGGGCATCGCCCGCGGACTGGCCGCCGAGCCGAAGGTGCTGCTGTGCGACGAACCCACCAGCGCCCTGGATGGCTCCACCACCCGCCAGATCCTGCGCCTGATCAGTGACCTGCGTGAGCGCCTCGGCATCACCGTCGTGATCATCACCCACGAGATGGGGGTGGTGCGTGAGGTCTGCGACACCGTCACCCTGCTCCAGGACGGGCGGATCACCCAGACCGGTGACCTGCTCGACGTCGCCGCAGATCCCCACGGCCCGCTGAGCGCCGAGCTGATCCCGCTGCCGCCGGCGCCCACCGGCATCGACGCCCTAGTGGTGAACTGCGACTACGGGAACTCCGAGCGCTTCCGCACCACAGAGGACCTGATCCAGCTCGCCGAGACCTACGAGGCCGAGGCGACGCTCGTCGCCGGCACCATCGAGACCATCGGCGGCCGCCAGGTGGGTCGCGTGCAGCTCGCCCTGCGCAACAGCTCCGGCGCCGCGATCAGCGCCGAGGGGCTCGCCGCCTTCCTCACCGAGCTCGAGGCGGCCGGCGTGGTCGCGACGGAGGTGACCGCATGATCGAGATCCTGCAGGAGTGGCTGTCGAACCCGCTGCTGACCCGCTGGGACGGCGGCCCCTGGGAGGCCACTCTGGTCACCCTCTACATGACCGCCGTGACGATGCTGCTGACGGTGCTGCTGGGCCTGCCGCTGGGCATCGCCCTGTTCGAGACCGAAGGGTCCGCCTCCCCCCTGGTGCGCACGATCAACCAGGTCGTCGGCTTCGTGGTCAATGTGCTGCGCTCGTTCCCGTTCTTCATCCTGATCATCGCGCTGATCCCGGTCACCTCCGCGATCACCGGGCGCTCCACCGGCCCGAACGCCGCAATGATTGCCCTGACCATCGCCGCGGTGCCCTTCGCCGCCCGGCTGTTCGAGCTGAACCTGCGGGAGATCCCCGCCGGGAAGATCGAGGCGGTGCGGATGATGGGCGCGAGCCGCTGGCAGGTGATCCGCCAGGTGCTGATCCCCGAGGCGCTGCCCGGCATCATCGGCTCGATCACCACCACCACGATCGCCGTCATCGGCTACACCGCGATGGCCGGCTCCGTGAACTCCGGCGGTCTCGGCCAGCTCGCGTACAACCGCGGCTACACCGGCTACCAGACCGAGATGATCATCGTGACCGTCATCCTGCTGATCGCCATCGTGATCCTGGTGCAGATGCTCGGCTCCCGCCTCGCCCGCGCGGTCGACCACCGCGCCCGCACCGTCTGAACCCCACCCCACCGTCCTTGGAGGACCCCGCCATGAGCACCATCTCCCGCCGTACCCTGTTCGCCTCTGGCGCCGGCCTGGCCGCCCTCACCCTCGCCGCCTGCGGCGGGGAGGAGCAGGCCCCGCTGACCGAGGAGAGTGGCACCACCACGATCCGCATCGCCGCCACTCCCATGCCCCACATGGAGATCCTGACCTTCGTCAAGGACAACCTCGCCGCCGACGCCGGGCTCGAGCTCGACCTGCAGGAGCAGACCGAGTACCCGATCCCGAACCGCCTGCTCAGCGAGGGCGAGGTGGATGCGAACTTCTTCCAGCACCTGCCCTACCTCGAGACCGAGATCGCGGAGAACGGCTACGAGCTGACCCCCTTCGAGGGCGTGCACATCGAGCCGCTGGGCATCTTCTCCGAGTCGCTCACCAGCCTCGATCAGATCGAGGAGGGCGCCGCCGTCGGCGTTCCGAACGATCCCACCAACCGCGGCCGCGCCCTCGCCCTGCTCGCCTCCGAGGGCCTGCTGGCGCTCATGGACGGGATCGAGCCCACCGAGGCGACGATCGACAACATCGCCGAGAACCCGAAGCAGCTCGAGTTCAAGGAGATCGACGCGGCGCTGCTGCCCCGCACCCTGGGCGACTACGCGATCGCCGTGATCAACGGCAACTACGCCCTCGAGGCGGACCTCAGCCCCGCCGAGGACGCCCTCGCCCTCGAGTCCGGTGAGGACAACCCCTACGCCAACATGCTCGTGGTCCGCACCGAGGACGTCGAGAACGCGGCGTTGAAGAAGCTCGACGAGCTGCTCCACTCCGAGGACGTGCGCGCCTTCCTCGAGGAGACCTACTCCGGCGCAGTGATCCCTGCCTTCTGAGCGGGCCCTCTGAACCGGCCTTCTGCGCCAGCCGTCTGAGCCGACGAGGGGACGGCCGCTAGCCTGAGGAGATGACCTCCCAGGATCAGCCCCGTCCCCTTCTCGGCCGCCGCGCCCTGATCACCGGTGCGAGCCGTGGGATCGGAGCGGACATCGCCCGCGCCTTCGCGGCCGCCGGTGCCGATCTGGTCCTGAGCGCCCGCGACGCGTCCTCGCTCGAGGAGCCGGCCGCGCGGCTCGCCGAGGAGCACGGCATCGTCACCGCGGTGCTCGCTGCGGACCTCGCGGACCCCGACGTCCCCGACCGGCTCTGGGGCGAGGCCTCGGCCCTGATGGAGGGCCTGGACGTGCTGGTCAACAACGCCGGCCTCTCCCACCCCGAGTCGGTCGCAGCACTGGATACTGCGCACTTCGACGAGACCCTGCGGGTGAACCTGCGGGCCCCCGCCCTGCTCGCCGCCCGCGCCGGGGCGGCGATGGCGGCCTCCGGCGGCGGGGCGATCCTCACGATCGCCTCCGCCGCCGCGCTGCGTCCCCTAGCCGAGCACTACGCCTACTCGACCGCCAAGGCCGGGCTGGTCATGGCGACCCGCACCCTCGCTCTCGAGCTCGGCGAGCACGGCGTGCGCGCGAACTCGATCTGCCCCACCGTGGTGCTCACCGATATGGGGCGGACGGTGTGGGGCGAGCAGCCGGCCAAGGCCGCGCCGATGCTCGCCCGCATCCCGCTCTCCCGCTTCGCGCAGCCCCGCGAGGTCTCCGACGTCGCCGTCTGGCTCGCCTCTGACGCCGCCTCGATGATCAACGGTGCCGAGATCCCCGTCGACGGCGGGTACCTGGTCAGCTGACGAGTTCGGTCGCTCCGAGCTGATCCAGCAGCCAGGCGAGCTCGTCCGCGCGCTGCTCCCACTTGCGGTAGCGGCCCGAGCGGCCGCCGTGCCCGGCGACCATCTCGCAGCGGAACAGGATCGGGCGCTCGGCCTGATCGCTGGTGACGGTCTCGCGCAGGCGCGCCACCCACTTCGCGGGCTCCACGAAGAACACCCGGGTGTCGTTCAGCGAGGTCGAGGCGAAGATCGCCGGGTACTCCACCGCGGCGATGTTCTCGTACGGGGTGTACTCGCGCATGTACTCGTACACCGCCGGATCATGCAGCGGGTCGCCCCACTCCTCCCACTCGCCAACGGTCAGCGGCAGCGAGGGATCCAGGATCGTGGTCAGCGCGTCCACGAAGGGCACACCCGCGATCACCGCACGGAACTGCTCCGGGGCGAGGTTCGCGATGCCGCCCATGAGCAGGCCGCCGGCGCTGCGACCCTCGGCGGAGAGCCGGCCCGCAGCCACCAGGCCCGAGTCGGTGAGGTGCTTCGCGGCGGCCACGAAGTCGCTGAAGGAGTTCTTCTTCTCCAGCAGCTTGCCGTGCTCGTACCAGTCGCGGCCCATCTCGCCGCCGCCGCGCACATGCGCGATCGCGATGACCACTCCGCGGTCCAGCAGGGAGAGCCGGGTGGGGACGAACGACGGGTCGATCGAGACCTCGTAGGAGCCGTAGCCGTACAGGTAGCCCGCAGCGGTGCCGTCGGCGGGGACATCCCGTCGTGCCACCACGCTGAGCGGGATCGCGGTGCCGTCCTCGGCGCGTGCCCACTCGCGACGCTCGACGTACAGGGAGGGGTCGTAGTGCGGCACCGGGGTGACGCGCAGGACGGTGCTCTCGCCGCTGGCGAGGTCCCGTTCGGCGACGGTGGTGGGGGTGAGCATGCTGGTGAGCTGATAGCGCACCGTGCTCTGGTCCCAGTTCGGATTCGCGTCCAGCTCAACGGTGTCCAGCTCCCCGCCGTGGGTGATGTCGGCGGCCTCGGCGACCAGCAGCGACCCGTCGGCCGCCCGAGGGATCAGCCGTACGCTCGCGAGCCCGCCGCTGCGCAGCTCGAGAGCGACGAAGCTCGCGAAGGCCTCGACCGCGAGCAGGCGCTCACCGTCGGCCGCGACCAGCAGCTCCTCCCAGGCATCCGGCGCCGCGAGCGGCGCCTGGGCGAGGGCGAAGCCGCGGTGGCCGTCGTTGTGCACGATCAGGAGCCGGTCGCCGGCGTGCTCGACCCCGTAGTCCACCCCCTCGCGGCGCCCGCCTGCGGGCACGGGGGCCGCGGTCGGGTCGGTGAGGTCCAGCAGCCAGGCCTCGGTGGTGGAGGTGGAACCGGCCTGGATCACCAGGGTCGAACCGTCGCGCGAGCGGTCGAAGCCGATCATGAACCGCTCATCGGGTTCCTCGATGACCAGCACGTCCTCACTCGCGTCGGAGCCGATCCGGTGCCGCCAGATCTGGTGCTGGCGCCAGGAGTCGTCCACCCGGGCATAGAACAGCCACTGCTGATCGGCGGAGAAGGCGAGCCCGTAGCCGGCGCCCGTGACCGCCTCGTCGATGATCTCCCCGGAGGTGAGGTCCTTGACCCGGAGCGTGAAGCGTTCATCGCCTGCGGTGTCGACCGCCGAGGCGTAGAGGGTGTGGTCGGGGGACGGGGCCAGCCCGCCGAGCGAATAGAACTCGGCATCCTTGGCCTCGGCCTGCGCATCCAGGAGAACCTGCTCGCCCTCGAGCATCGCCCCCGGTTCGACCTGGGGCAGGGTGCCGGTATCGGCGACCCGCGTGAACTTCGGGTAATCATCGCCCGCCGTGGTGCGGGTGATGTACCACCAGTGGTCGCGGCGCACCGGCACGCTGAGGTCGGTCTCCTGGGTGTGGCCGATGAACTCCTCCACCAGCGTCGCACGCAGCCCCTCCAGATGGGCGGTGCGGGCATCGGCGTAGGCGTTCTCCGACTCGAGGTGGGCGATCACCTCGGGGTCGGTCTTCTCCCGCAGCCACTCATACGGATCCACCACGGTGTCGCCGTGAAAGGTCCGCTCGGTGGGGCGCTTGACGGGGGCGGGGGACGAAACGGGGGCGGTGGGGTGCTCCTTGGTCATTCCCCGAGGGTAGCCGCGCCCAGCTGGTCGAGGAGCCAGGCCACGCCTTCGACCCGGGGGTCGCCGGCGGAGCCCATGGTGGCGGTGGCGCGCAGCAGGATCGGTCGCAGGGCGGGATCGGAGGTGACCCGCTCGCGCAGCTGTGCGACCCAGATCGCGGCGCAGGCTGCCGGGACGTCCGTGCCCTCCAGCGCGGTCCAGGCGAAGATCGCCGGGTACTCGGTCTCACGGATGTTCTCCGCGGGGCTGTATCCGCGCAGGGAGCGATAGGTCGCCTCATCGCTCGCCGGATCGCCCCACTCCGCCCATTCCTCGAGCGTGAGCATCACCTCGGAATCCAGCAGGGTCTCCAGCGGATCCACCAGGGGGGTGCCGGCGACCACCGCCCGGAAGCGCTCCGGGGCACGGTTCGCCGCGGCGCCCACCAGCAGACCGCCGGCGCCGACGCCGACGGCACCCAGCCTGCCCTCGGCCGCCCAACCGGTCGCGACGAGATGATCCGCGCACGCCACGAAGTCGTCGAAGGAGTTGGCCTTGCTGAGCCCTCGGCCCTGGCGGTGCCAGTTCGGGCCCAGCTCGCCGCCGCCGCGCACGTGCGCCACGGCGATGACGACCCCGCGGTCCGCGACCGCCAGCGTCTCGAGCTGCAGGATCGGATCGACCGCGGTGCCGAAAGCTCCCTCGCCGTAGAGCAGGCAGGGGGCGGTGCCGTCGGCCGGGACGTCGCTCCGCGCGAACAGCGAGATCGGCACCCGGGTGCCGTCGGCCGAGGTCGCCCACAGCCGGCGCTCGACGTAGCGCGAGGCGTCGTAGCCGGGCAGATCGACGCGCAGCAGCTCGGTGCTGGCGCCGGTGTCCAGGTCGTGCTCGATGATCGTGGGCGGGGTGAGGAAGCTGTCCAGCCGGTAGCGCAGCGTCCGCTGATGCCAGTCCGGGGTGGGCTCCATGCTCACCGCATCCAGCTCGCCGCGGCGTCCCATCACATACATGCCGAGGATGTCGAGCGAGCCGTCGGGGCAGCGCGGAAGGATCCGCACCTCGGGGAGCCCGTCGCACCGCATCTGCAGGGCGACGGCGCCGGCGAAGGCCTCGACGGATTCGAAGTGCTCGCCGTCGCGAGCGGTCAGCAGCGCCGGCCCGCTCGGCAGCTTCCCCTCGGCGCCCAGAGGGACCTGGCGGAGAACGCTGCGGCGGCTCCCGCGCTCCTCGGTGATCACCAGCAGTCTGTCCCCGGCGTGCTCGACCACGGGATGCGCATTGCGGACCCGACCGGTCACCGAGCGTGGCGCTGTGCGGGGAGAGCTGAGGTCGACGAGCCACACCTCGCTGCCGGTCGGGGAGGAGGAGCGGATCAGCGCCGCGGAGCCGTCCCGTGCGCGGGACAGCGAGAGCTGTGCCCAATGGTCCCGTTCTTCGACCAGCACCGCGTCCTCCGCGGCCGGGGTGCCCAGCTGGTCGCAGAGGACCTGATGGCGGCGGCCGAGATCGTCGAGCCGAGTGTGCAGCAGGCTGCGGGAATCAGCCGAGAACACGAGATCCGGCCCGGCGCCGACGATCGAGCGGTCGACCTCCTCGCCGCTCTCGGCGTCGATGACGATGACGCGGCATCCGCCCAGCGAGGCCTCGGCCCTAGCGACCAGCCGATGGTCGGGAGAGATCGCGATGCCGATCGTCCCCACGCAGTCCTCGATCAGGATCTTCTCGCCGTCGAGAAGCCTGCCAGGGACGATCTGCGGGGTTCCGGAGGGGCCGCGCAGTGAGTCATGGTCCCGGACTCGGGAGAAGGTCGCGCCGTCGGCGGGATCTGCACGGTCGATGTACCACCAGCCGTCCAGCAGCACCGGGGCGGAGAGCTCGAGGTGGGGAGTGGGCTGATCGGTCCGGGCGGCGAGTTCGATGCGCAGCGCCTCGAGGTGGGCGGTGTGCTGGTCGGTGTACGCGTTCTCCGCCGCGAAATGGTCGATGACCTCGGGGGCGCGGGAATCACGGAGCCAGCGATAGGGGACGGGCGTGGTGTCGTCGAACAAGGTGCGTTCGAGGGCATGCGGGGCGGGGCGGGGCGGAGCGAAGGCGGATCTGTCCAGGGGGATGCGGGCGGAGTCCGTCGGGGAGACGGTGTGCTGAGTCATGGTGCGGCTTTCCTCTCGGGGTGGCCGTGTCGTCGAACTGCGTCACCCCACGGTCACGTCGGCCTCATGGATCGTGGTGTATCAGATGGCAGGCACCCTGCTGCGGCTCAGGGATCACGGGAACCGACGGCTCCGTCGCCGTACGGCATCGTGCAGGGTCGACTGCGCAGGGAGATCGGGTGCATGATGGAGCCACCCTTCACCGTGACGGTGGCTCGACGATGAGCCATCGTGGCCGGGGAGGGGTCGTAGCGCTGCGACCGGTTGAACTGGAGCTGCCGAGTGGCGAGCACACGGTGAGCCGGAGAGCCGCGCCAAGACGAGACTGCAAGATGCATCGCGCTCTGACCTTCCGTTCCACTCATTGCTGGGACTCGGGTGTGAGGTTCGTCATGAACGGTACGCTCAGGGTTTTAGAGGTTTGTAAGAAATGGTGAACGGCTGTCCGGACGAGCAGATTCGTCGAGGCCGGACGGAAGGTCCGAGAACGTCGGCGCGCAGAGGATGGGCGAGGAGGTGGCGATGGGCGAGGGCGAACGCTTCGCCTCCGTGCTGCGCGAGTCGATCGAGCAGAGCGGCCTGTCCCTGACCGTGATCTCCCAACGGCTGCGCTCCCGGCACCGCCCGGTGAGCGTCGCAACCCTGAGCAACTGGCAGTCCGGACGCAGCCTGCCCGGCGGAGAGCAGTCGCTGGGCGTGGTCGCGGCGCTCGAGGAGCTGCTGGGCAAGGCGCCGGACGCGCTCGCGGACCTGGTAGGTGCGCCGCGGCTGCGCGGACGATCCGTCCAGCCCGCCAGCTTCGTGGGCCGGGGCGGCCGCCGAGAGGTGTTCCATCGAGCGCTCGGCGAGCTGGGGTTCGAGGCACCGCAGCAGTACGCCCACGAACGGGTGTTCCACCAGCACGTCGTCATCGACTCGACACGCGAGGTGCAGAGGTTCGACTACCGACTGACCGTGCGTGCGCTCGAGTCGGGGACCTGCCGGCTTCCCGCAGTGCATCTGCTCGAGCCCTCCGACCCGAACGTGGCCCCCGAGTTCATCCCTCTCGAAGGCTGCACGGTGGGCCGGCGGGTCGTGTGGCCCGAGCACCGTGCCTACGGCGTGGAGCTGAAGGTGGACGGGATGTTCGACGCCGGCCAGGTGGCGACGCTCGCGTATCGCGTGGAGATGAAGGCGAAGGCCACCGACCTGACCGCGGCGATGTACAGCGTGCCTCGCCGTGCGAACGATGTGCTCCTCGAGGTCGAATTCCGAGGTGATCGCAAGCCGCTGGGGTGCGAGCGGTATCGGCGCACGGAGGCAGGGGAGTCGGTGACGCCGGTGCGGCTGGACCGTCGTGATCGACTCCAGGTCAGCGAGGCCCGCTTCGGCCCGGGCACCTTCGGGCTGCGCTGGGACTGGGGGGACCTCGACGACGACGAGGACGATGAGGGCATGTACTGACAGGTGCTGACCACCAGGTGCTGCCCGCCAGGTGCTTTCGCGAGCTGCTGCCCGCGAGGTGCGGACCGCGCGTTCCCTCGGGTCTCCGCTCCTCGTCAGGACGCAGGCGGCGGCGTACTGTGGAGTGACTGTCGGTGGGCCGCACAGGGAGGTGTGGGTCATGGTTCTGACCGGTTCGAACATCGTGGTGGGATACGACGACACCACCGCGGCGATGGCCGCCGTGCGCTGGGCCGCCGAGCTCGCGCAGAGCACCGGCTCGGGGGTGCATCTCGTCCATGCCTGGTCCTGGCCGCTGCTCGGGCAGGGGATGTCCGGCATCCCTGTGATCGATCCGGCCGGGCCCCGCAATCAGGCCAGGCGCCTGCTCGACGACGCTGCGGAGAAGGTCACCGCACAGTTCCCGGAGGTGCCGGTCACCGCCGAGCTGCTGGCGGGGATGCCGCGGGAGGTGCTCGCGGAGATCTCCGGCAGCACCGATCTGCTGGTCGTGGGCACCCGGGGCCTCGGCGTGGTGCTGGGTGCTCTGCTCGGCTCGGTGAGCCGCGGCATCCTCCATGACGCAGGCTGCCCGGTCGTGGTGATCCGCTCTGATCAGTACCGGGCGGGTCCTGTGCTCGCCGCCTATGACGGTTCCGAGGCGGCGGGCGAGGCCATCGATGTGGCTGCGGATCTCGCCGCGGCCTGGGGCTGCGTGCTCCGGGTGGTCCATGTCCAGATCGGGGGCCACGCTCCCTACGGCAGCGGGGCGGAGGCCTGGAGCGCAGGCAGCCGCTCGCGGGAGATGCTCGACGAGGGTGCGGCGCGAGCGGCCGCACGGCATAAGGGACTCGAGGTCCAGGCGCGGATGCTCGAAGACCGCACCGTGCCCGAAGGGCTCCTGGCTGCGGCGGACGGTGCCCGGATGCTGGTCCTCGGCCATCGCGGTCTCAGCCGCGGCCGTGTCGGCTCGACCGCGCAGGCGACCGTGCTGCATGCCACCGGCAATGTCACGGTGGTCCGGGGGACCTCGGACGAGTGATGTGACTCGCGTCCACGGGCGGCGGGTTTGAACGCACGGTGCCGTGGCAGTTAAGCTGTCCGACGGTAGCGTGTCCGAGCGGCCGAAGGTGCATCACTCGAAATGATGTGTGGTTCATAGCCACCGCGGGTTCAAATCCCGCCGCTACCGCTCTTGACCTGGAGATATGCCAGGTTCACGAAGGTCCCCGTCGGATTTCGACGGGGGCCTTCGTCATACCCGCGCCCCATCCTCGCGAGCATGCCCGCGAGGCGACTGCGTGATCAGCGGTCCCGGAACTCTTCGTCGAGATTGGTCTCCAGGAGGGATGCGAGCTTCTCGAGGGATTCCTCGGCGCCTTCGCCGTCGGCGCGGAGCGTGACCTCGTCGCCGTGGTCGACGTTCAGCGTGAGCAGCATGAGGATGCTGGAGGCCTTCACGGGGCCGCCGGCTGCCGTCTCGATCGTGACGGCGACAGGCTGCTCGCTGGCGGACTGGGAGAAGATCGCCGCGGGGCGGGCATGGAGGCCGCTGGTGCTCGCGACCTTCACGGTACGTGCTGGCATCGGGACGCCTTTCTCGACGTGGGACGACCCTCAGCGTAACGCCGCTCACCCGCCGACGGTGACTCGCCCATGGTTCGGCCGCTGTTCACCAGCTGTTCTGGTGACCAGAGAGAAACCTTACAGCCGACCAGAATTGGCCCGGACCGGGCGTCCGCCACGATTATCGTGAAGGGGAACCGTCAGGGGTGTCGGGCTCAGAAGCATCGGGGGAGCGCCGAGGGGGCGGCGGGAAGCGCGCCCAGGAAGGGCGCCGGGCCGCGCGTCAGGCCGAGCGTCGAGGAAGGGCTCGGGCACCGGGGAGCGCAGGGGGATGCTCACCGGGCGCCGCCGACTACGCCGGGGGAGTCGTATCCCGACATCCCCGGCGGCATGGTCTGGTCGCTGGTGGGGCCCAGGGCCGCGCGGCCGAGGTCGGTCAGCTCGAACCACGCGATCATGTCGGCGTCTGGTGTACGCCCGCCGATCGCTGTCCAGGTGGTGGCGATGTGCTCGATGATGTCCTGGGTCGGCAGGTTCCAGGGGGTGAAGCGGCCCGCGGTCACGAAACCGGCCCGGATCTCCTCACGGGCGATCAGCCGGGCCAGCAGCAGCGGTCCGCGCCGCTCGAACTCGGCATCGTCCAGCGCCCCCGCATTCGCGAGGACGGTGACCACATGCCCGGGATGCAGCCACTGCTCGCGACCCATCGCCAGCAGGCGCTCCTCGATGCCGCTGCGGGTGGACGCGGCGTGCTCGGCGAGGGCGGCAGGGGTGGCGTGCAGCGGCGGCCCGGCCGGGCGGGAGGTGATCTCGCCCTTGTCCGCGATCTGGAGCAGAGCCCCGCGCGGGGCCTCGAGCCTCCAGCGGGGGACGGTGCTCAGCCGCAGCGGGCCCTGCGGGCTCTGCAGGGCCAGCCTCAGGAGGCCGTCGCCGAGCAGCTCGGTGCCGTGGATCGCGGCCCCCACCAGACGGGGGTCTCGCAGGCCGACGGCAGCCGGGGGATCATCAGTCAGCGCGGGGCCGTCCAGCTGCTGGATCCGGGACTGCAGCACCCAGCCTCTGGCCGTGATGGTCCAAGTGCCGCGGGAGGCCACACGGGTGTGGACGATCGTCTGTCCCCGCAGTCCCTCCAGCAGCGGGTGGCCCTGCGGCGGGTGGTGTCCGGTCAGGCCGGACAGGAAGGAGCGCATGCCCCCATCCTGCCGCAGTGGTCGACGTATCGGTGCAGGCCCTGGACATCTTCTCGGGGCTACTATGGGCAGATGCCCAGCATGAGCGACCGCGCCCCGGATCCCCGACCGGCACGCACCAAGGCCGCGATCTTCGCCGCCGCCCGAGACCTCACCGCCCTCGACGGGGAGGTGACGGTCAATGCCCTCGCGAAGCGAGCCGGTGTCAGCCGGGCCGCGTTCTACAGCCACTTCTCCGGGCTCGATGACCTGATGGGTGCGATGCTCCAGCAGATGTTCGATGCCGCCTGGAAGCGCGGGGTCGTCTTCTCCCAGGAGAAGCAGAGCCTGCAGGACGCGGTGCAGTTCGGCTTCGGGATGTTCGTGGCCTATGTCGAGCGGCATCATGCATTCCTGCGCGGTGCGCTGGACTGGAAGTTCTCTCACCGGACCTTCATGATCCTGGTCGACACGATGACGAAGCTGCACGGGGAAGCCCTGACCCGCCTCGGCGATCGGGTGCCTGTCCGCCTGCGGACGGAGTCGGCAGGCCGCTCCATCGCGGGCTCGGCGCTGGCCCTGGCCGCGCAGTGGCTGGTGGAGACCGAGCAGCGGGCCACCGAAGGCGAGTCGCTCGACGCCACCTCCCTGCTGGAGACGGTCCTGGCCTTCGCGCCCAGCTGGTACACGGGGATCGGTCCGGAGGATCCGATCGCGGCGGCCGAGCTGCTCGCGCTGTGCCGCACCGCAGACCCGGACGACGCCCTCGAGGACTGAGCGTCTGAGCGGCCGGCTCAGCAGTCGCTGACCAGGCGCAGCAGGACCCTTGCGCCGAAGCGCACCGCGTCCACCGGCACCCGCTCGTCTACTCCATGGAACAGTGGGGCGAAGTCGAGATCGGCTGGCAGCTGGAGCGGTGCGAAGCCGTAGCCGGTGATCCCCAGCGCACTCAGCGGCTTGTTGTCCGTCCCCGCGCTCAGGGCATAGGGGAGCACCCGGGATCCCGGGTCCTCGGCCTGGATGGCGGCGGTCATCGCGTCCACCAGCGGTCCTTCCCGTGGCGAGTCGACCGAGACGCCGATGTGGTCCATGACCACCTCGACATGCTCCCCGACCAGCTCGTCCAGCAGTTCCAGCAGCTGCTCCTGGTGGCCCGGCAGGAAGCGGCAGTCGATGCCGGCCTCCGCGGTCTGCGGGATGACATTGACCTTGTAGCCGCTGTCGAGCATGGTCAGGTTCGCCGAGTCGCGCAGGGTGCCGGAGACGAAGTGGCGCGCCCCGCCGGTCAACGGCAGGAACGACTCGATGTCCTCTTCGTCCCAGCCCACCCCGGTGATCTCGGTGATCCCGTCGAACAGGGCCCGCACGCTGGCGATGAACTCGATCGGGAACTCGTGCTCGTCGATCGCGGTGATCGCGCGGGCGAGGCGCACGATCGCGTTCTCGTCGTTCGGGACCGAGCCGTGGCCGGCCCGGCCGTGGGCGCGCAGGCGCCCCCAGGCGATCCCCTTCTCGGCGGTCTGGACCAGGTAGGCGCGCACGTCCTGGCCGGTCTCCTTCTCGGGAAGGGTGATCGAGTATCCGCCCACCTCGCTGATCGCCTCGGTCATGCCCTCGAACAGCTCGGGGTGGTTCTCGACCAGCCACTGCGCGCCCCACACGCTGCCGTTCTCCTCGTCGGCGAAGAAGGCGAACATCAGGTCCCGGGGAGGGACCTGTCCGGTGCGGGCGAGATGGCGGGCGATCGCGAGCAGCATCGCGACCATGTCCTTCATGTCCACGGCGCCGCGGCCGTAGATCATGCCGTCGATCAGCTCGGCGGCGAAGGGATCCACCGACCAGTCCTCCGCCTTCGCGGGCACCACGTCGAGGTGGCCGTGGAGGATGAGCCCGCCGCGCGAGCGATCCTCGCCCGGGATCGTCACCATCACGCTGGGGCGGCCGGGCGCAGATTCGATGACCGTCGGCTCGAGCCCCACCTCGCGCAGCGCCGCGACGACGTGCTCCGCAGCTTCGGTCTCGCCCTTGCCCCAGGTGGCGGGGTCGTTCCCGCCGAAGTTGGTGGTGTCGATGCGGATCAGCTCGCGGGTGAAGCGGACCGCCTCGTCCTGCAGCGTGATGAGCTCGTCGGCGGTGGGGGCGGCGATCGGCATGCCGGGGTCCTCCTCGGGTCGGGTGTCCTCACCGTACTCGGCGGCACCCGGGCCGCGCGGAAGGGATCAGTCCTCGAGGCGGGCGGCCGGGAAGCCGGTGTCCGGCCGTTCCGTCTCAGGTCTCGGCCTCCGGCTCTGGCGTCCGTACGATGGGGACCTCACGCCTACTCCTCCAGGAGGTGCGCCCATGGTGCAGATCTTCACGTTCCGCGAACGGCTCGCCGCGCTGCCGGGCACGGTGCGCAGGCGCGCCGAAGCCTCGGGCGCCCGTGCTTCCCTGATCGCCGACGCGAGGGCGGTCGCGCCGGAGATCTCCCGTGATGCGGATGCCGGTCATCTGGAGCGGGCCGCACGGCGCCTGCTGCGCCGCGCTGCGAAGGATGAGTTCGCGCGGGAGGGCATCTCCCGGCTGCGTCTGCCCGACGGGACCAGCCGGGTGGAGCTGCGCCAGGCCGATGTGCCCGGGGATGCCGCCTTCCACGCTTTTGTGGAGGACGTGCTGAGCGCCGTGGACATCGCTCCCAGCCCGCTGGAGCGCGATGACGCGGTGGAGCTCCGCGAGGCGCGCGGTTCCTCCGATGCCTACGGCCTCTCGCCCGAGGTCGCCTCTGATCTCGCGTCGTTCCTGCTGGGCAGGGCCTTCGCGCTGCAGGATGGGGCGATCGCGCTCGACGACTATCTGGACGAGCAGGCCTCCCAGATCCGCGAGGACATGCGCACCGCCCTGGTGCGGCAGGTGCGGGTGCCGCTCGAGCTGAAGGTGGCGCGGGACCGGCATGCCCGGGTCGAGAGCGGCGAGGACGACGGGGACTTCGCCTCGCCGGCCGGCGGCCCCGGGGATGAGCACGCCACTGCCGAGGAGCGCGCCGATTTCAGCCGTCGGGCGCGATCGGCCTTCGAGTTCGCGCAGTCCGAGGCGGGACGCGCGGCTTTCGGGGTGCTGCGCTCGGGCGCGGAGCGCGCCGCGGGCAGGGCGTACGAACGGTACGGCCACCGCGGCACGACGGGCGGGGAGCAGAAGCCGCCGGGGGGCACGCCCCGCACCCCGCCGCTCTGATTCACTGCACAGAGCCTCGTCAGGTCAGAGGCCGGCCTTCACCGTGAGCTGGCGCTTGATCCGGGCGAGCATCCCGGCCATGCCGTTCAGCCGGAGCGGGCTGACCACCTCGGCCAGGCCCAGCGCGCCGGTGACCGTCTCCGGGGTGTCGAGCACCTCGCCGACGCTGCGGCCGTCCAGCGCCTCCGCGAGGATCGCTGCGAAGCCGCGGGTGGTCGGCGCTTCCGGCGGGGCGGAGAAGAACAGGCGCGCGGTCGCCTCGCGGCCCGTGCCCTCCACCTCGGTGATCAGGAAGATCGGTGACTGGCACTCCGGGACCGGCTCGAGCAGCTCGGGATGCTCGGCGTAGCGCTCCGGCAGGGCGGGCAGGCCGTGGGAGAACTCCAGCAGCAGCTGCAGCCGATCCCGCCCGGTCAGGGCGTGGAAGTCGTCGGCGATCTCCGCGAACGACTCGGGGAGACCTGCGCCGGACGCAGTGTCGGAGGTGGACGTGCCGTCGGTCATCGCGCGGGGACCTCGCCCGGCTCGGTGCCCTGCGCGATCGGCAGGCGCACGCCGTTGCCCCACTCGGTCCAGGAGCCGTCGTAGTTGCGCACGTTCTCGAAGCCCAGCAGGTAGGTGAGCACGAACCAGCTGTGCGCCGAGCGCTCTCCGATGCGGCAGTACACGATCGTGGGAGTTGAGGTCTCGAAACCGAGCTCTCCCTGGTAGATCGCCTCGAGCTCGGCGCGCGGCTTGAAGCGGCCATCCTCGGCGGCGGCGCGGGCCCACGGCACGGAGCGCGCGGTGGGGATGTGCCCGCCGCGCACGGTGCCCTCCTGCGGGTAGTCCGGCATGTGGGTGCGCTCGCCGGAGTACTCCTGGGGGGAGCGCACATCGATCAGCGGCCCGCCGAGGAAGTCCAGGACGTCCTCGCGGTAGGCGCGGATCGGGGCGTCCTCGCGCTCGATGACGGGGTAGCCGCTGGTGGGGGCGGGCTTGCCGTCCTCCGAGGTGGTCAGCTCTCGACCCTCGGCCTGCCAGGCCGCACGGCCGCCGTCGAGCAGGCGCACGTCCGCATGGCCGAACAGCTCGAAGACCCACAGGGCGTAGGCGGCCCACCAGTTGGACTTGTCGCCGTAGACCACCACGGTGGTGTCGCGGGTGATGCCGGAGGCGTCCATGAGCTTCGCGAAGCCCTCGCCGCCCACGTAGTCGCGGGTGACCGGGTCGTTGAGATCCAGGTGCCAGTCGATCTTCACCGCGCCAGGGATATGGCCGGTCTCGTAGAGCAGCACATCCTCATCGGACTCGACGACCACGAGCCCATCAGGGCGCCCGGCGGCGAGCTGGTCGGCGAGCCACTGCGTGGTCACCAGCTTCTCGGGGTGGGTGTACTCCTGCAGGGCAGGCGTGGGATCAACAGGAACGGTCATCAGTTCACCTTTCGACGGTCGATGGCGCGCGACATGTACCCCCAGTCTGTCACCGGAGCGCGGCCAATGGCGCACCGAGCCCTTCGCCCTCGGCGGACAGCCCTCGCCTCGCCCCCTTCGCTCGCGGCGGAGAGTCCATGCCGCATCTCCCTGCGCTCGGAGCGGGCAGCCCGCACCCCTTCCCATGCGCCCGTCCGGCTCCTACGGTGGGCGCATGGAGAACCCGGATCAGGAACCCGTCATCCCCCTGCTCGATGTCACCGTTCTGGACTGCCCCGACGCGCTGCAGCTCGCGACCTTCTACGCGAAGCTCATGGGCTGGCGCGTGGAGGAGGGCAGCGACTCCGACTGGGCCGAGCTGTTGCCGCCGACCGGCCGGATCTCGGCCGACGAGCCAGGCGGGCAGGCCACCCTCGCCTTCCAGCGCATCGACGACTACCAGCGCCCGACCTGGCCGGGTGGGGAGCATCCCCAGCAGTTCCACCTGGACTTCGCGGTCTCGGACATCGACGCCGCAGAACCGCGCGCACTGGCGCTCGGCGCTGTCGTCCACGATCATCAGCCCTCCGGATCGGGCGGCTTCCGGGTCTACCTCGACCCGGCGGGCCACCCGTTCTGCCTGTGCCGCTCCGTGTGAGTAGTTGCCTCCGGTGAGTGGCCGCCTCCGGTGAGTGGCCGCCTCCGGTGAGCGACCGCCCCCGGTGGGCGACCACTCCCGCGTGGGCCGGAGCCCTGACTCCGGGCCGTTCCACCTCCGGACGGGTGGAGCGGCCCGGGCGACGATGAACGGATCCGAGGGACCTGTTCCCGTCACGTTCACCGCGGCGTCCCCGGGGCGTGACCGGGTGCTCCTAGCGTGGGAGCGCTTCCACCCGCGCCGCCCCTGAGGAGTCCCCGTGAGCGATACCGTCCAGACCGCCCGTCCCGAGAGCCCCGCCCGCACCGCCCCCGATGGACGCCGCCGCCTGGTGGTGCTCTCAGTCGATGCGATGAGCGACGTCGACGTGCCCTTCGCCCGCACCCTGCCCAACTTCGCCCGCATCCTCGCCGGCGGTTGGGGCAGCGCCGAGGCGATCTACCCCACGGTGACTTACCCCAACCACACCGCGCAGACCACCGCCCGCACCGCCGACGGGCACGGCATCTACGCCAACGAGAAGGTCTCCCCGGGTGTCCGCGTGCCCGACTGGTTCTGGGACGCGCGCGACATCGCCAGCCCCACGATCTTCGACCTCGCGAAGGAGCAGGGTCTCACCACTGCGAGCGTGGGCTGGCCGGTCACCGGCTGGTCGCCCTCGATCGACATCGCGGTGCCGGAGATCTGGGACCGGGCCGGGCTCGAGCAGACCCTCGCCGTGCTGAGGGACGCCTCCACGCCCCGTGGGCGTGAGTACGTGGACCGCCACGCGGGCGAGATCAGCTGGGAGCGCAAGCAGGTCTTCGGCCGCTTCAACACCGCCGTCGCCACCGACATCCTCCGCACCGACCGCCCCGACGTGCTGTTCGTGCACCTGGTCGACGTGGACTCCGCACGCCACTCCACCGGCCGCTTCACCCCCGAGGTCAAGGAGGCATTCGAGCGCGTCGACGGCTGGATCGGCGAGATCCTCGACGCCCTCGAGGACGCAGGCATCGCGGAGGAGACCAACGTCGCGATCGTCTCCGATCACGGGCACGTCGAGGTGGGCCGCTGCTTCCGCGGCAACAACCTGCTGGTCGAGCGCGGCTTCGTGCGACTCGACGAGTCCGGGGACGTCAGCAGCTGGGACGCCTGGGTGCACGGCTGCGGGCTCACCGGCCAGCTGTATCTGAACCCTGAGGCCGACGAGACCACGCTCGAGAAGGTGCTCGCCCTGGTCGAGGACTGGGTCGAGGATCCCGAGATCCCCGTCGCGGCCTTCCACCCGCTGGCGGACATGACCGAGGACTACGGCTACGCGGGCCCCTTCCTCGGCGTGCTCGAGGGCACCAGCGGCACGAATTTCCAGAACCTGTGGGAGGGCCGCTCGCTGTACGGCCGCTTCGACGAGGACTACACCTTCCTCATCTCCCAGCACGGTCACCTGCCCGAGCAGGACATCCAGGCCGTGTTCGCGATGGCCGGCCCCGACATCGCCGAGGGCGTGCGCTTCCACCGCTGCACCGTCCCCGACGAGGCGGCGACCTTCGCCCATCTGCTGGGCCTGGAGTTCCCCGAGGCCGACGGCGCCGTGCTCGGCGAGATCCTGCGGGCCCGAGTCTGAGGGCTCAGCTCGCGCAGGCGCCGCGAGTCTGAGGATTCAGCTGGCGTAGGCCTGGAAGGACTCGCGGATCCGGTCCGGGCCGGCATCGTCGGCGAGGAGGACCTGCAGGAGGAGACGGGCCTGCGCCGGGGGCAGGAACCCTGTCATCAGCGCACCTGCCTCCAGCAGGTCCACCTCGCTGCCCGGGTAGGCGTAGTGGTGGGTGGAGGTGCCGCCCGCGGCGATGCGGGTCGCGACAGCCACGGGCGTGCCCGCCTCGAGCAGGCGGCGCAGGCGCGGCATCGCGGCGGGGGAGACGTGCCCCATCCCGACCCCGGCGATCACGAGCCCTTCCGTGGCGTGCGGCGGGAGGTGATCCAGCAGGGTGAAGTCTTCGTCCAGGCCCGCGGTCAGGATCGGGACCTCGGGGAACCGGTCCGGGGGCACGCTGTTCTCCCGGATGACCCGAGCGGCGCGGTCGAAGGGCCGGTGCAGCAGATGGAGGTCGCCCTCGTCGACCATCGCGAACGGCCCTGACGGGGCGGAGGCGAAGGCGGAGACGGAGCGGGAGGACGCCTTGGTGACCTGGTCCGCGAGGTGCACGTGGCCGTCGAACACCACCAGCACCCCCTGATCCCGGGCCGAGGGGGCTGTCGCTGCGCGCACCGCGTCGCGCAGATTCGCCGGGCCGTCAGCCCCCGGAACGCTCGCCGGCCGCATCGCGCCCGTGACCACGAGCGGTGCCGGGCGGTCCCAGTACCGGTTCAGCACGAAGGCCGTCTCCTCGAGGGTGTCGGTGCCGTGGGTGAGCACCACCCCGGCGGCGCCCTCGTCCACCGCGCGCCGGGCATGCTCGAGCACCTCGCGCAGATGCCGCGGGCGCACATCGGAGGAGGAGATGTTCGCGATCGCCAGAGCGGTCAGGTCGATACCGTCCACGAGCGTCCCGCG
The DNA here is from genome assembly GCF_052377065.1 of Brachybacterium sp. AOP42-C2-15. Taxonomy (NCBI): domain Bacteria; kingdom Bacillati; phylum Actinomycetota; class Actinomycetes; order Micrococcales; family Dermabacteraceae; genus Brachybacterium; species Brachybacterium sp. AOP42-C2-15. The sequence continues at coordinate 96,290 of NZ_JBQSWK010000011.1, read as the reverse complement.
CAGGCGCTGACCGGCGGCCTCGTCCGGGACGGCATGCCCGCCGTCGGCCCCCTGGGTCATGAAGATGGTGCCGCCGAGGGTCAGCAGGGTGACGGCAGCTGTTTCCTGCGCCGTCGGCGCTGCCGGTGCTGCGTAACCGTCCTGCGCTGCCGCCACCGGTGCTGACGACCCGTCCGGTGCTGCCTGCGAGGGGTCCGACGTGCTGGTCACGACAGTTCCGGCTCCTCGCCCAGGTAGAAGGCAGCGGTGCGCACCGACGCCTTGCGGGCAGGCTTCTTGTCCGCCCCCGTGGCGGCGTGCGCCTCGAACCAGGCCTCCGCGGTCGAGCGGGTGAACGTCTCGCCCTCCTCAGAGCCGGCAAAGTCCCCGAGCTGGGGGATCAGGTCCACCGACGGGTCCTGCAGATGGAGCGCGAGCGCATAGAGCGCCGCATCCCAGCCGAGCCCGGTGGCTGCGGGGCCGAAGGTCTTCCAGTGGGCGTCATCCGGGACGGTGTGGCGCAGGGTGAAGCGGGATCCGGCGGGGGCTGCCTGGACTCCCTCCTCATCGGCACCTGCTGCTGGTGCTGCCTCTGCTGCGCCTGATGCGTCGACCGGGGCGACCAGCAGCTCCAGCTGACTGGTGCTCTTGCCGACGTCCCAGCTCAGCAGCAGGCGAGAGGGCTCTTCGACGGCGAGCACGGCGCCGCGGGTCTCCATATCGGGCAGCTCGTAGCGGCCGCCCTCGGTCACCTCGCCGCTCGCCCGGCCGAACCACACCTCGAGGTGCGAGCCGATGGTGAGGGCGGACCACAGCTCCTCGGGGTGCACCGGGAAGGTCTGTTCGAGCGTGACGGTGTTGCCGTCCGTGGAGAGGGTGACGGTGCGGGTGACGTCGGTCAGCTGGCTGGTGGGCGTGGCGGTCATGGGGCTCCTTCGAAGGCGATGTACAGGGCCCACTGTGTCAGGTCAGGTGGGGCCGGGTGGGTGTCAGGCCGGATCGGTGCGGCGCAGCCGCACGATGACCTCGGCGTGCTCGGTGTGCGGGAACATGTCCACGAAGCGGCCGGCGGTGATGCGCAGCGAGGGCATGGCGGCGAGGTCGGTGGCGAGGGTCGTCGGGTTGCAGCTGGAGTAGAGGACGTCGCGCACGCCGGAGTCCTCGAGCCACGTGGCCAGGCGCGGCCCCAGCCCGCGACGGGGCGGGTTGACGATCACGATCTCGGGCGGGCCCTCGGCGCCGGTGGCCGTCTCAATCGCCCAGCTGGTGGCATCCGCCGCGAGGAAGTCCGCTGCAATGCCCTGAGCGGCGGCGGCCTCGCGGGCCCCGTCGATGGCCTGCGCGGAGACCTCCACCCCGGTGACACGGGCGGCGGGGGCGGCCAGCGCCGCGTGCAGCGCGAATCCCCCGAGCCCGCAGTAGAGGTCCCAGAGCCGCGGAGATCCTTCGTGCGCGGCGGCGATCTCCGCGACCCACTCCGCAGCCTGGCGGTACAGCTTCCCGGCGACCTCGGTGTGGGTCTGGAGGAAGGACTGCGGGCGGGCGAACAGGGTGACGTCCCCGGTGCGCACAGCGATCGATGCGGCGCCGGCCAGCGGGATCTCCTGCTCGCCCTCGACCGCGGTGGTGTGGTCCGGATGGACGTTCGCCGAGACCGCGATCACGGAGGGGTGGGCTTCGAGCAGCCGGGGCAGATGCTCGCGGATCCGCTCGAGCGCCTGCTCGCTGCGCAGCACCAGCCGCAGCACATGCTCGCCGTCGGGCGAGGCGGTCACCAGCACGTTCTTGATCTCGCCGCGGCGACGGGCGACGTCATACGGAGGCACCTGTGCCCGCCGGATCAGCGCCTTGGCCCCCTCGAGCACCTCCTCGACCCCGTCCGGATAGAGCGGGCAGTCGCTGAGATCGACCCCCAGGGCCTGACCGGGCAGGGTGAGCCGAGGCTCCTGGGCGGTGCCGGCCACGGCCATCTTCCCGCGTGCCCGGAATCCGGAGTCGGCGCCGAGCAGCGGAGCGCCCCAGGTGGTGCCGGGGGACAGGAAGCGTGCGAGCAGCTGCTCGACGCGGTCACGGCCCTCGGCGATCTGGCGGGGGCGGGGGAGGTCCAGGAGGGTGCAGGACCTGCACTCACCGGACTCGAAATGATGGCACCGCACCCCAGGAGTCTACGAGGCATGGGGCAGCGGCAGGCGCCGGTGGGGGCTTCGACTGTCGGACCCCTCCGCTACCGTCGCAGGTGGGTCATGAGACGCGGCTGCACTTCTTCGACAGAGGCCGCGCGGCAACCGGAACCGAACTCGGTGCCCGTCGAGGAAGACCCGGCCGGAGAGCAGCCGCTCGTCCGGTCAGGCGGCCCGTGAGGGCCCACGTCGGAAGGCAGAAGACATGACTCGGGACAATGACCGATTGGACCTCGACCCCCTCGCCGAGACCTGGCGCGACCAGCTGATCGAGCTGGATTTGCCGGGCGTCGGCCCGATCACCGCGAGCGCGTACCCGCAGCTGCTGCTCGACGTGGAGCCCTCCGCGGACGGGAACGAGTTCACAGGCGGGAACGAGCAGGACCTCGAGAGAGGCGCCGATGAGGAGGAGGGGCTCGTCTATCGTCGGCGCCGCCCCACCACCCCGCCCGCACCGCAGATCGTGCGGTCCACGCTGCGGGATCGTCGACCGCTCGAGCTCGCCCACTCCTGGCTGGTGGTGCCGGCGCTGGGGCCGGTGCTGCCCACCCTCAGCCCGGAGGGCACGATCGTCGCTGATCTCAGCGGCGGCCAGGCACCGTTCGAGGTGCGCACGCAGCCGCCCGAGCAGCTCGCCCGACCCAGCCGGGAAGGAGCCCGGGCCGGTGCTCCCGTCGAGGGCAGGGCCCGTGCGGTCCGTCCGCCCGGGCTGAGCTGGTACCGCCGGCCCGCCGTGGCCGCCGCGCTGCGCCGCCGTGGCGGGCCGGTGGCCCTCGGAGCGCTGGTCGGGACCCAGCGAGACTGGTTCGAACCGGCCGCCGCCGCCCGCGAGGACCTGTTCGCCTCCCACCCGGATCAGGCGCTCGAGAGCGCCCTGCTGATCGCTGTCGAGCAGGGGCAGGGGGCGGTGCTGCGGATCGGGCCGGGCGGACTGGACGTGATTCCCACCGGTGCCGACCCTCGGGTCCCGGAGCTCGAGGGCCTGGACCTGCTGGTCACGGCCCGGCCTGCGCAGTGCCCGCTGCAGGGGCAGGACGGAGCAGGGCCCTGCCGGCCCCATGGCGGGCCCTGGATCCGGGCCGCGCATGCGGCACAGGTGGATTGGGAGGCACGGCGCTCCCAGGCGCTCTCCGTGCAGGGATGCGGGGTGTGCTTCGGAGAGGCTCTGCCGCCGGAGCCCGATCAGCCGCCGGTCCCGCGGCTCTCCCACCGCATGCCGGTGGCTCAGATCAGCCGCCTCCACCTGCGCGGCGGTGAGGTGGTGCGCATCGATCCGATCGTGCCTCCTCGCTGAGGCGGGCTCGCGGTGATCTGCTCAGCAGGACGCCTGCCCTGCGCTGCTCAGCAGCGCTTCACCTCTCAGCAGCGCTGGGCAGGTTGAACGAGCGCTGGGCAGGCTGATCGTTCAGGCGAACCACTCGGTGGGCGGGCCCAGGGAGAGCAGCACCGAGAACACGATCGCGACGCCGACGACGGCGATCAGCACTGCCGGGACCGGGTGGCGCAGCGCGAGGGAGACCAGGCGCTCCGGTGCCGTGCGGCCCCGCTCCTCGCGCAGCCGCCAGGTGTCGCTGAGCAGGCCGCGTCGCATCGCCGAGCGCTCGAAGGGCACCGTGAGGTAGGGGACGATCGCCGATCCGATGCCCAGCAGCAGATCCTTCAGCCGCCACTTCTGGTCGATCGCGACCAGCACCGTCACCACCCCGTAGGAGAGGAAGGTGAAGCCGTGCAGCCCGCCGCCGATGCGCACCAGCAGCTCGGTGGACTCCAGCACGTACTTCACGAACATGCCGGCCAGCAGCAGGGTCCAGGTGATCATCTCGGCGAAGGCGAGCACCCGGTAGAGGCGGGAGGGAGTCGAGAACAGGCGCATGGGGTCGATGGTGCCAGCTGGTGCTCGGGATCCGCTGGATGCGAGGCCCGACGAAAGGCGGACCCGCTGGTGGACGATCTGGGGTGTCAGGGCCGCGTGCCGAGCGTCACAGTAGGGGGATGGCGACGCACACCATCCCCGGAGAACTCTTCCTGCTGCTGACCAACGACGCGGGCCGCCAGGACTCGACCTCCTACCGGAAGCAGGCGCTCGCCGCCGCCGCGGTGGCGGAGCTGGCGCTGCGCGAGAAGCTCGCGCTCAGCGAGGAACGAGCGCCGAAGGTCCAGGTGCGCGACACCGCGCCGACGGGCCTCCCGGTGCTGGATCAGGCACTCGGCGCGCTCACCGAGCTCGACGGGAAGAAGGTCACCCACGTGATCTCCCACCGCACCATGGACCTCACCGAGGTGATCGGAGAGGGCTTCGCCGCCGTGGGTGCGGTACAGCGCAAGGACGGCTGGTTCACCACCAGCTGGCCGACCCACGACGACACCCTCGAGACGGCCCTGCGCGCCCGCCTCGCCGCCGCCGTCACCGATCCCGGGACGGCGAGCCTGCAGGACGGCATCCTGCTCGAGCTGCTGCGCGCCCTCGGCATCGCCCACCGCATTCTCAAGACTGACCTGCCGGACCTCTCCCGCCGCGAGCTCGACCAGCGGATCACGGCGCTGGACATCAACCACCCGGCGGCAAAGGCCGTCAAGAAGATCATGGAAGACATGACCGCCGTGTTGATGGTGACCACCACTGCGAGCATCGCGACCTGATCTCGTTCAGCGCCCCGCAGCGCGCTTCGTCCGCGCGGTCGCGGGCGCTGTCCACGGATCCTCCGGCCAGGGGTGGCGGGGATAGCGGCCGCGCATCTCCTTGCGCACCTCGCGGTAGGGCCCGTCCCAGAAGGAGCGCAGGTCGTCGGTGATCGCGAGCGGCCGACGGGCCGGGGAGAGCAGGTGGAACAGCACCGGCACCCGCCCCCGCACCAGGCGCGGCGTCTCGGCCAGGCCGAACAGCTCCTGCAGTTTGACCGCCACCACCGGGCGGCCGTCCTCGGCATCCGGCGCGGGATAGTCGATGCGAGCCGTGTTCCCCGACGGCACCGCGAGTCGCTCCGGGACCAGCTCGGCGAGCTCGGACGCCTCCGGCCAGGGCAGCAGCAGCCGCAGCCCGCCGGTGACATCGATGCCGGAGAGCTTCGTGGTGCGGGCCGAGAGCTGCGGGGCGAGCCAGGTCTCCAGCCTCTCCAGCAGGGAGGCCTCGTCCATCGCGGGCCAGGGCTCGCCGAGCTCGCGATGCACGAGCCCGAGCCGGGCACGCAGCGCCGTGGCCGGCTCGTTCATCGCCAGCCCCGCGAGGCCCCGGGCTCGCACCTCGGTGAGCACCGCGGGCAGCGTGTCTGCGGCGGTCGCGGTCACCGGGGTCGAGGTCAGCTCGATCGCCCCGAGCAGGCGTCGCTGCCGGGCCCGCACGGTCCCGCCCTCGAGGCGGGCGGTGCGCTCGGAGACCAGCAGCTCGGACCCGGCGAGGAAGGCGTCCTCCTCGCTCAGCGGTGCGGCGGCACGGATCACCGCTCCGGTGCCGTCGGCCGCGCGGCCCTCCGCCCGCTGTACCTCCCAGACGGCGAGCCAGTCCCGGCCCAGCAGGCCGCTGCCCTCGGGCAGCGCGGCCCGGGTGCCGGAGGCCAGGAGGTAGGAGCGGGACCCCTCGGCGGTGCGATGGGCGATCCGTTCGGGGCGGGCGAGGGCGAGGACGGCGCCGGCCTGGTGCGCCGCATCGGTGGCTGTGAGGAGCGGAGCGGCTCCGCGGCGCGGCTCGGCTCGGTGCGGCTCGCCGGAAGTGCGGGCGATGCGGGTGAGGCGGTCGCGTTCGCGGCGCCAGCGCTCGACGCCGGGCGCGCGACCGGAACGCAGGTCTGCGAGCAGCCGGGGCAGGTCCGCTCCCGTCGGCCGATGGTCGTCGGAGACGGCCGCGACCACCTCCGCAGCGGTGCGGGCCGCGTCCCTGCCCGGCAGGCGCTGCGCCCCGTCGACCAGCGCACGCGCCTCCCGCACCCCGACGGGCAGGCGGGCCACGCGGGTCCCGGAGGGGGTGGGCCTGCCCTCGTCATCGACCAGACCGAGGGCGTGCAGGGTTGCCTCCGCGGCGGCGATCTCCCCGGCGGGTGGCGGGGTCAGCAGCGGCAGGCCCTCCCCACGGGGTGTTCCCCAGCAGGCCAGCGACAGCGCCGCATCGGTGAGATCTGCCGAGGCGATCTCCGGCGGGGACTGCGCCGGCATCCCGGCCAGGTCGGACTGCGCGAAGACCCGCACCGCCGCGCCCGGGCCCTGCCGGGCGGCACGGCCCGCGCGCTGCTCGGCCGCGGCGCGCGAGGCGCTGACGGTGACCAGGCCCGACATATCCCGGCCACGGTCCCGCCGTACCTCCCGGGAGAGCCCCGCATCGACCACCAGATGCACCCCCGGCACGGTCAGCGAGCTCTCCGCGAGCGCGGTCGAGACCACGATGCGTGGCAGCTCACCGGGACGCCGACCACCGGTGGCACGGTCCTGCTGGCTGGCGGGGAGCCGGCCGTGCAGGGCGAGCACCTCCACCTCGCCTCCCACCAGGCCCTGCAGGCGGGCGACCACCTCGTCGACCTCCCGGGCACCGGGCACGAAGACCAGTGCATCGGTGCCGTGCTCCCGCTGTGCGCGGGCCGTGGTGCGGGCGAGATGGTCCAGGTACTCCCGTGTGATGCCACGGGCGTCGAGCCGCGGGGCAGGGGAGGGGGCATAGGAGACCGCGAGCGGATGCAGAGCGCTGGGGACCTCGACGATCGCCGCACCGTCCAGCACCCCCGCCACCGCCGCGGCGTCGAGCGTCGCGGACATCGCTCCGACCAGCAGGTCCTCGCGCAGATAGCGGGCCTCGGCGAGCATCCCCAGCAGCAGGTCGGTGTCCAGGGAGCGCTCATGGACCTCATCGAGCAGCACCGCGGCGACCCCGGGCAGCTCCGGCTCCGCGAGCAGACGCCTCAGCAGCACCCCCGGGGTCAGCATCTCCAGTCGCGTGCCGGCGCCCACCTCCCGCTGCCCGCGCACCGTGAAGCCCACCGGCCCGCCGAGCGTGGAGCCGTCGAGCTGGGCGATACGGCGCGCGGCTGCCCGGACTGCGACCCGGCGCGGCTGGGTGACCAGGGTCAGTCCCTCGGAGAGGTTCGCGACCAGCGGCGGCACCAGCGTGGTCTTGCCGGTGCCGGGCGGCGCGGTGACGACCATCGCGCCGCTGCGGGCCGCCGCCTCGAGCTCGCTCCGTGCGGCGGCGACCGGCAGCCCTGTGCCGATGGCGTCGAGGTCGAAGCGGTGCGGTGCGGGCGGGACGGTCGGCGGGACGGGCATCCTCCCATCATGCCGCGCCGGCGGGTGGGGGTGCTCCTCGGCTCTGCTCTCGGGCTCGCCCTCCTGGCGGCTCTCGGGCTCGCCCTCCTGGCGCCATCTCCCGGACATGCGCGCCTCGGCCGCCGTTCATCGCGCGCTGGTGGGATGCGCAGGCCCCCTCGTGATGACCCAGGAGTATCTGTGCGCCCCAGCCCTGCCCCCTCGCCGTCGGACGTCGCCGTCCGGCGTCCCACGCTTCACCGTCTCGGTGCGCTGACCGGCGCTCTCGCGTTGTCCGCACCACTGGTCTCCGCCGTCGTGCTCGCGCCGTCGGCCCCCGCGTTCGCCGCCCCGGCCGACGTGCAGATCTCCGAGGTCGAGTCTGATGACCCCGACGGCGGCGAGGACTGGGTCGAACTGGTGAACACCGGTGCCGGGCCGGTGGATCTCTCCGGCTGGTTCCTCAAGGACGACGACGATGCCCGCGACTGGACGATCCCCGCCGGCACCGTGCTCGTCGCCGGCGAGCACCTGGTCCTGGACCATGCGGATGCGGTTCCTGGCGGCTTCGACTTCGGGCTCGGCAAGGCTGACATCGCCCGGCTCTTCGCCGCCGACGGCACCACGCTGATCGATTCCCTCGCCTGGACCGAGCACGCGCCCACCAGCTACATCGTGATCGACGGCGAGGTCACCGCCTCCGCCGAGGTCACCAAGGGGTCGGCGAACTCCGGCCCGTACGTCCCACCGCCGGCCGCCGAGGAGCACCCGGACGCCGAGGCGATCCGCGTGACCGAGGTCGTCTCCGAGGGGGATGACTGGGCCGAGATCATGAACGTCTCGGACCGCACGATCGACCTCTCCGCCTGGTACCTGCTGGACGAGAAGGACCTCCCCGCCGAGGTCCCCGCCGTCGTGCCCGCTGGCACCGAGCTCGCCCCCGGTGAGCGCTACCTGTTCCAGGGGATGCCGTTCGGGCTCGGCAAGGGTGACCAGGCACGGATCTTCGCCCCGAACGGCTACCTGGTCGACGGCACGAAGTGGCCGGAGGACACTCACGCCTTCCCGTCCTGGCAGCGCTGCGGCGGGGGCGAGGGCGAGTTCGGCAGGAGCCACGTCGCGACCCCTGGGGCTCCGAACGCCTGCGGCGATGGGGTCATCAACGAGACGAACTCCAGCGGTGATGACTTCGTGGAGCTGAAGAATCTCGGCTCCGAGCCCGTGGACCTGAGCGGCCACCGGATCCTCGACTCCGACGACGAGCACGTCCACACGCTGCCCGCCGGCACCGTGCTCGCGCCGGGTGCGCTGCTGCTGATCACCGGCGACGAGCTCGGCTACGGACTCGGCGGTGAGGACCAGGTGCGCCTGCAGGACGCCGACGGCACGCTGCTCGGCCAGGTCTCCTGGACCGAGCACGTCACCGAGTCCAACGCCCTGTGCGACGGCGAGCACGTCCCCTCCCGGACCGCCACCCCGGGCGAGGAGAACGACTGCGGCACCGCCGAGCCCGTGGTCACCACGGCGCTGCCCACCGACGGGGACGTCACCGTCCTCGACGACGCGGGGGAGTGGGGCGAGGACCTCTCGGGTCTGGACCTGCAGATCCTCGAGGACGGCAGCACGGTGCTCTGGGGTGTCAACAACGATGCCGGCCAGATCTCGCGCCTGGTCCCGGCGCCTGACGGCACCTGGCAGCAGTCGGAAGGCTGGCCCACCGGCGGCAAGCACACGCTCTTCGCCGATGGCACCGGAGAGCCCGACGGAGAGGGCATCTCCGTGGGCGCGGACGGGCGGATCTACCTCTCCGTGGAGCGGGACAACGCCGCCAAGGGTGCCTCCCGCAACACCGTGCTCGCCTATGACACGAGCGCCGAGGGGGACGTGCTGACCGCAGCCTCCGAGTGGGACCTCACCTCCGTGCTGCCGGCGACCTCCGCGAACGGTGGCCTCGAGGGCATCGAGATGGTGCCTGCGAGCGCCTTCGCGCAGCTGGGCGCCGAGGTCCCGGTCGCCGAGGCCTACGCCTTCGTGGTCCTCGAGGACACCGGCGACGTCTACGCCCTCGCCCTGCAGGCCGGGGGCGACGCCGTGCTGGTGGCGACCCTGCCTTCTCCGCTGCCCGGCCTGATGGCACTGGACCATGACGCCGCCTCGAACACCCTGTGGGCCTTCGCCGACGAGGCCCTCGACGGCGTCTCCGTGCAGTACCAGCTCGGTGCGGCTCCAGTGGTCGCCTCCGCGGTGTTCGCCCGCGCCGACGGCATGCCCGCCCAGTTCGCGAACGAGGGCGTAGCTCTCGAGCCGACCGAGGTCTGCACCGACGGCGTGCGCCGGGCCTGGTTCGCCGATGACGCGGATACCGACGGGCACGCGCTGCGCGGGATCGGCCTGCTGGACCCGGCATGCGAGCGTGCGACTGAGGTGACGCCGGAGCCCGGTCCTGCCCCGGAACCAGGCGCGGGTGACGAGGCGGGCGACCAGGAGGGTGGCCAGGATGCTGATCCTGTGCCAGCACCCACGCCGAACGATGGCGGCGACCCCTCGGCATCTCCCGGGGCTGAGGGCGACCGTCCCGGGGCTGCGGCCCCGGGTGGCGCTCAGGTCTCCGTCAGCGCCGAGGGCGAAGCGGGCTCCGAGGGGGCGCGCTCGGGAGTGCTGGCCCGGACCGGCGTGAGCGCGGCGGCGATCGCTGCGACGGCGCTGGGTCTCGTGGCTGGCGGGTTCTGGCTGGTCCGTCGCTCCCGCCTGGCCTGAGCCCCGAGCGGAGGGTGCGCGGGGGCGCTCAGTCGATGAGGTCGAACTCGACCTGCTGGGTGTCCCCGCAGACGCTGGTGACGGAGATCGTCCACAGGTCGATGGTCACGCTCTCCCCGAGGGTGACCGCCTCGACCTCCCGCGGGCTGCCCTCACCGACGGTGGCTGCCAGCTGGGCGTCCTCGCCCTCGATGCCCACCACGTCGATGGTGAGCGTCTCCCCGGCGCGCTCCGGCAGCTCAGGCGTGGCCGTGCTCCCGACCTTCCCGAGGTAGGCGCCCTCACCCGAGCAGGCCGCCGGCGGGGCGAAGCCCTCAGGGGAGGGAGTGACCGGATACGGCTCCGGGGGAACTGCGGCCGCAGTCTGCCCGCCGCCATCAGAGGCACTCCCGCCATCAGAGGCACTCCCGCCATCAGAGGCACTCCCGGCATCGGTGGTGCCGCCGCCGTCGGAGGCTGCGGAGGGCGCGGAGGCGGGAGTCGGCTGTTCCGGGCCCGGCGCGCTCTCCCCGCAGCCGGCGGCGAGCAGCGTCACCGCGAACAGGGCCCCGGCGAGACGGGCGGCGGACGGACGGATGACGGTGGAGCGAGCAGGCACACGGATCCTCACGGAGGGCGACGTCGACGAGTGCAACGCTAGCGGACGGCTCCGGCATGCCACCATCTCAGGGGTGAGCACACCTCGACCGCGACCGACCCCCAAGATCCTGCGCGGGATCAGCGATCCCGCGCGGCGAGTGCGGCCGGTGGAATGGAGTGCGAGCGGACGGCCCCCCGGGAGCGAGACGAACCGGGTGAGCGAGCCGGCAGCGGATCAGGGCTCAGATCGGGAACGGGCCACGGCCGGGGAACGAAGCCCGTCGGCCCAGCTGCCGCAGCGCCGTGCCCGCACCGTCGAGCTCCCGCGCCCGGTGCCGAGCGCGCCGCCGGGCGCCGTGCACACGCTGAGCGCCGAGGACCCGCGCCCCGTGCCGCGGCCGCTGCGGATCACCGACGCGGACATCCGCTCCGTCGGGGTGGCCGGGCTGCCCTCGGAGCAGATCGTGCAGACGGTCGCCGATCCGGAGGACGCCTGGACCGCGGACGCCGGCGCGAGCGACCACTTCCTCCGCGCGGAGCTGGTGGTGCAGGTGCGCCGGGCGGACAACGCCGTGATCGGCCTGTTCTCGACCCGCTATGCACTGTCCGTGCGGCCAGCGGAGTACGAACCCGCCCTGGACATCGCCGAGGCAGCGGCCGGACCGAGCACCCGGGGTGGGCAGGGGACCCGCCACCCCACCTCTCGGCGCGAGCTGCTGCGCCGGATGGAGGGCGCGGGGTTCGTGGTCACCCCGGGCTCCACGCACGGCCGGGTCACCCATCCGCAGCATCCCGGGCTGGTGCTGCCCTTCGCCTCGACACCCTCGGACCGCCGCTTCACCCGGCATGCGGTCGCGCAGATCCGGCGCGTCTTCGGGATCGACCTGCGGCACTGACGTCAGCTCAGCCTGAGCCTCGGGCACGCAGGATGCTGTACGACGTGTGCCCGAGGGCGCGCAGCAGCTGGATCATCCGGTCGAAGGCGATCGCGCCGGCGACCGCCCGCATCACCTGCACGTCGTCGCTGACCTCCGTGCCGGGCTGCCCGGACTGATCCCGGATCGAGGCGATGTCGGCCCGAGCGATCTCGGCCATCGGCTCGGCGTAGCGGCGCAGCGTCTCGAGATCCGTCGGCATCCCCCAGCTCTCGAGCGAGCGCAGGAGCGCATCCAGCGCCCACCGCGGTGCGGTATGTGCATCCGGCCAGCCCAGGTGCGAGAGCAGCGGGGTGATCGACGGGTGCTCCAGGTGGCCCTCCGCTGCGGTGTCCGGTTCCTCGACGGGCAGGCCCAGGACGATCAGCTGGGCCGCGCCGAGTGCGCTGAGCAGCGTCTGCTCGGGGTCGTCCAGGATCGCGGTGAGCTGTGCGATGCGGGTGATCGGGGCCCCTGCGACCTCCCGCAGGACCTGGATCAGCTCGAGGCGCTCGAGATGGGCGGGCCCGTAGTCCTGCCGGGTCGCGGTGAGCCGCTCCCCGGCGGGAAGCAGCCCCGCGCGCCGGTAGTACTTGATCGAGGCGGTGGAGACCCCACTGGCCTCGGACAGCTCTGCCAACAGCATCGCAGGACCTCCGGGTCTGTGCGTCGTGGCGACCGTGGATAGTGTGCCGACCAGCAACTATCTTGATGGCGCGGCATGGGATAGCGGAACTATCGTGCACCCCATGGACGCCTTCACGCCAGTGATCACCCTGCATGCCCTCGCGGCCACCTACGTGCTGGTGCTGGGTCCGCTGCAGATCCTGCGTCGCCGCCGAGACCTCGCCCATCGGCTGGTCGGGGTCACCTGGGTGGCGGCGATCCTCACGGTGTGCATCTCGAGCTTCTGGATCGCGCCCGACGGCTTCTCGTGGTTGCACGGGCTGTCGATCTGGACCCTGGTGTGCATGGTCGTGGCGATCCTCGGGATCCGTGCCGGGAACGTGGGCGTCCATCGCGGCTTCATGATCGGCTCCTATCTCGGGACCCTCGCAGCCTTCGCCTTCGCCGCCCTGGTCCCGGCGCGGCTGATCCCGCAGCTGCTGCGCAGCGAGCCGTTGATCGTGGTGATCACCGCTCTCGGGGTCGGCGCCCTCGTGCTCCTCGTCCACGTCAGCGTGGTGCGGACGGCCGGGCAGCATCCGCAGCGCGCGCAGGGTGATCTCAGCAGCACCGGCGTCTGAGACCGACCGGAGATCTCCGCGGACGGCGCATCGCGGTCTCGGATGGCGCATCACGATCCCCGGACAGGAAATGTGTCTCAGGACAGAAAAGTGTCCCGGGACAGAAAAGTGCCCCGGCTCGTCCCCACGAGCCGGGGCCATCCCTTTCCCCCGCGCCCCCGGATTGTCGGAGCCTGCTTCCTCCTCAGTCGGCAGGTCCTCCGGTGACGCGTTGAGACCAGTAGACCCCGGCTTCCGGAAAAACCACTGGGGTGAGGCTGGTCAATCCCTGAGTGCGACGGCCGGCGATGCGTGATGTGCTCGTGGCCTGCGCGGGGACCGGTCCAGACCGGTCGGTCGCTCAGCCCACGGGGAAGCTGAGCTCCTCGCCACCCGTGCCCACCTCATCGGTGTAGCTGATCTTCTCGAGCACCATGTCCTCGGGCACATCCGCGTACAGCAGCGCGGTCGCCTCTTCGCCGGGAGCCACCTGCGGCCCCGAGGTCGAGAACGAGGCGTAGCGCAACGGATGATCGGTGCCCGCGTCGTCGTAGAAGCGGAAGTTCGCGCCCGCCAGGCCGATGTCCTCGGTGCCGTTGTTGGTGATGGTCACGGCGACGCCGATGAACTTCCCGTTCTCGGTCTCCAGGGTCTCGTCCTGGGTGTCCAGCGTGGCGCCCTCCGAGGGTGCGGAGACATGGATCGAGAACGAGGAACCCGCGCTCGAGGTGGGATCTGCCGAGGGATCGTCGCTGGGCGTCTCGATCGGGTCGTCGGTCGGATCATCGCTGGTGGGGCCATCCGTCGGATCATCGTCCGTGGTCGGATCCTCGGACGGGGTCTGGCTGGTGCTGGGACCGCTGGTGGGGTCCTCGCCGCCGCCGTCGCGGGAGAACAGCCAGAGACCGACGCCGATGACCACCACCAGGATCGTCACCAGCAGGAGGCACCCGCAGGCGACGCCGACGTACAGGCCGGTACGGCTCTTCTGCGGAGGCGCGCTCGGTGCTCCATAGGGGTTGCTCATGGTCTCCTCCGCGGTGGCGCTCAATGGAACTGCCCACGGTATCGGCCGGTTCGGCACCGCGCGATGGGGAGAACTCCCCCGAGTCCTGCAGCACCCCTGCAATACTGTCGCTCAGCCGGACAGGGTCTGAGACGGCAGAGCAGGGCCGCCAGGCAGGACAGTCCGGTCGACTTCACTCCCCACGACGCCTTCCCGCACCACGAGGAGACTGGCCATGCTGACCAGACTGCATGATGCGCTGCGACTGCGCACTTCACCCGTGATCTTCTTCGGCTCGGCGGCGGTCATCATCGCCTTCGTGGTCGGCACGATCGCCTTCACCGAGCCCATGGGCAGAGCGACCAACGCCGCCTCGGACTGGCTGCTGACGAACCTGGGCTGGTTCTACATCCTCGGGGTCACCGTGTTCCTGGCCTTCCTGATCGTCATCGCGGCGGGACGCTTCGGCCGCGTGAAGCTGGGGCCGGATGACGAACCGCCGGAGCACTCCGGCGGAGCCTGGTTCGCGATGCTCTTCGCCGCCGGCATCGGCTCGATCCTCATGTTCTGGGGTGTCGCCGAGCCGGTCAGCCACTTCGGCGCGCCACCGCGCGCCACCGAGCTCGGCATCGAGGCCGGTTCCCTGGCCGCCGCGCGCGACGCCATGAACTTCACCTATTACCACTTCACGCTGCACACCTGGACGATCTTCACCCTGCCGGCACTGTGCTTCGCCTACTTCATCCACAAGCGGAACCTGCCGCCGCGCGTGAGCTCGATCTTCCAGCCGCTGCTGGGTGAGGGTATCCACGGACCCCTCGGCAAGGCGATCGACATCATCGCCATCATCGGCACCGTGTTCGGCATCGCCGTCTCGGTGGGCCTGGGGACGCTGCAGATCAACGGCGGGCTGAACCAGCTGTTCGGAGTCCCCGAGAGCGCCGGCTGGAACCTCATCATCATCGGCGTGGTCTGCGGTCTCGCACTTATCTCAGTGTCGATGGGCCTGGACAAGGGCATCAAGGTGCTCTCGAACTTCAACATCGTCGTCGCCGTGCTGCTGCTGCTCTTCGTGCTGTTCGCCGGTGGTGCCACGCTGTTCATCCTCAAGGGCACCATCGAATCCTTCGGCAACTACCTGGTGGCGCTGCCGGAGCTCGCGCTGTGGAACGACACCTTCGCGAACACTGGTTGGCAGAACACCTGGACCGTCTTCTACTGGGCCTGGACCATCACCTGGTCGCCGTTCGTGGGCATCTTCATCGCCCGCATCTCGAAGGGCCGCACCATCCGCCAGTTCGTCGCCGGGGTGCTCGCCGTGCCCTCGGCCTTCTCCGTGATCTGGTTCGGCGTCTTCGGCTATGCGAGCTTCGACATCGAGCTCAACGGCGAGGGCGGGCTGGTCGAGCGGGTGGTCGAGGACGGGGACATCCCCGGCGCATTGTTCGCCTTCCTCGACCACTACCCGGGCGCGTTCGTCATCTCGGTGATCGCGATCATCCTGGTGATCATCTTCTTCGTCACCTCGGTGGACTCCGCCGCGCTGGTCACGGACTCGATGGCCAACGGTCACGAGGACTTCAACCCGCTGGGTCAGCGAATCTTCTGGGGCGTGGCGATCGCGCTGGTCACCGCTGCGCTGCTGGTGTTCTCGGGCTCCGACGGGCTGGAGGCTCTGCAGTCGACGATCATCCTGGTGGGACTGCCGTTCTTCATCATGGGCTGGTTCCAGATGTACGCCCTGCTGCGAGCCCTCCGCGAGGACGCCGGGGAGCTGCCGCCGATCCGCACCCGGGAATGGGCGCAGGTGCTGCCGCCGGAGGAGTACGAGCGCCGCGAGGAGGACGAGGAGTACGACACTGACGACTACGTCGTGGAGCCGACCTTCACCTCGGAGGTGCCGGTGATGAGCGACATCTACGAGGAGTCCGCCGAGGACGGCGCCGATCCGTCGGCGGTGGGAACCGGGACCCTGCCCTCGCGCACCGGCAGCGCGAGGGCAGAACTTCCGGAGCAGGGGCGGGACGAGTCCCGCTGACCGAGCTCCGCTGAGCGGCGGGAGAGCACGACGCAGAAGGGCCGACGCCCGCGAGAGCGGTGCGTCGGCCCTTCTGCGTGCCGGAGGCGCGAATCAGGAGGGATCGACCTGATGCTTGTCGGCGCTGCGGCGGTAGTACATCGCGAGCACGGCGCCGGAGAGGTTGTGCCAGATCGAGAAGATCGCGGCGGGCAGCGCGGCGGTCGGGCTGAAGGCGCTCGCGGCGAGCGTCGCGGCCAGGCCGGAGTTCTGCATGCCGACCTCGATGGAGGTGGTGCGGGCGGCGCGTTCGCCCTGGCGGAGGAGGCGGGCGGCCCAGTAGCCGAGCAGGTAGCCCACGCCGTTGTGCAGCACCACTGCGAGCAGCACGATGCCGCCGGCGGTGACGATCGCCTCGGTGGAGCCGCTGACCACGGCGATGACCACGAGCGAGATGCCGGCGACGCTGACCCACGGCAGCGCGGGCAGGATCTTGTCCACCAGCGTGCCGGCGATCAGCCGGATCACGAGGCCGCCGATGACCGGGATGAGCACCATCTTCACGATCGACATCGCCATCGCTCCGGCATCCACGGGCAGGTAGGAGCCCGCGAGCCACAGGGTCAGCATCGGGGTGAACAGCGGGGCGAGCAGCGTGGAGATGGAGGTCATCGTCACCGACAGGGCGGTATCGGCTTTAGCCAGGTAGGCGATGACGTTCGAGCTGGTGCCACCTGGGGCGGAGCCCACCAGGATCACGCCGACGGCGAGTTCCGTCGGGAGCTGCAGCAGCACGGCGATGCCGAGTCCGATCAGCGGCATGATCACGTACTGGGCGATGACGCCGATGAGGACCGGCAGCGGTCGCTTCACGACCAGGGCGAAGTCGGGCACCGTGAGGGTGAGGCCCATGGCGAACATGATGATGCCCAGGTAGATGCTGGTGAACTGCGCCAGCGACTGATCGACGCTCGGCACGAAGAAGCCGAAGGCCGCGGCAGCGAGGATCAGGGCGGGGAAGACGGTCACCGCGATGCGCGCGGAGCGGTCCTCTGAGGTGCGGGCGGTGGACGCAGCGGGGGGTCGCGTCTCCGTGGTCGAGGGGGATGGAGTGCTCATGCCCCGCATGGTATCGCCCGATGAGATGGCGTCCCATGATGTGGACCACCAGTTGCCGCGTGTGGATCACGTCACTCGAGCCTGCGGCACCGATCCGCGGTCCCGACCGCGGTCAGCGATACTCCATGCCGGGGATCTCCTGCCGCGCGCGGAGCCCGTTGCCGGGCAGCTTCCGCACTCCGTGCCGCAGGTACTCCCGGGCCAGAGGGGGAGGACATCCCGCCCGCTCGAGCCCGGCGCGCAGCTGATCGGCGATCTCTTCCGCTGCGGGGGAGGCGAACACGATGATCCCGCGTCCTGGGACCGGGGGCCGTGCGGTGCCGGAGAGCTCGGAGTCGCGGTCGGGGCCCAGGAAGCTGACGGCGTGGTCAGCCCCCGGCCCCAGGAAGAGGTGGGCGCTCGAGGGGCGACGGAAGCGACGGTCCCATGTCGGCTGGAGGCTGTCGATCCCCGTGTGCACGCGAAGGGTCGCCGGGTGGATCTCGGTGAACCGCAGCTCCCGGGGACGGCCTGCGAGGATGCTCCGCCCCACCACCACGCCGCCGGCATGTACATCCAGATGCGCAGAGCCGCTCCACAGCAGATATGCCGCCATGGCCGCGGTGATGATGACGCCGATGAGGGTGACGAGCAGCAGCTCCGGCAGCCTCCACACCCCGGCCACGACGAGCGTGACCAGGATGATCAAGGGCCCGACGCTCAGCCAGCCGATCGCCGCGAGGATCGGGACCCGCGTGCGATATCGCTGCAGCCGAGGGCCGAGAGAAGTCTGCTGTGCCATGGGAGCCGAGTATGGCATCGGGGCGCCGGGGAAGGTCACGCGGGGTCGGGCGCCGCGGCGTGCTCGCCGGTGATGAGCTGGCCCAGGGCATCCCGCAGCGACTCGGGCCCGACCTGCGCGATCCGGAGCACGGCGGAGTCATCCGGGGTGGCGGTGACGGAGTCGGCGACGACCACGTGCACGGCCTCGTCGGTGGCGTGGAAGGAGGCGCTGCGGGCCGTCGCGCTGTCGGGGGTCGAGGTGACGACCTGGGTGAGATGGCGGGTGCCCTCGGCGATTCCCGCGCCCCACTCCTCGGGCGGCGCTCCCGCGGAGACCTCCCGCATCTCCGAGTCTGTGGAGGCGACGCCTCGGGGGTCCACGACCCGCACGAGGCGTTCGCCGACTGCAGGCGTGGGCAGGACGGCGAAGGAGTGGAGACCCTCGGCGGTCACCGTCTCCTCGAGGGTTACCCCGACGCTCTGATGGTAGAAGTAGCAGCGCAGCTCCCGGGGTGCGTCCTCGACGTAGATCGTGCGCAGCGCGGTCGTCACCGCGACGGCGCTGCGGCGCAGGACGAGCGTCCCGGCGGTCGTGGGATCTGCGACCAGTGCCTCATCGGCGATCTCGGGCTCACGTTCCTCGAGCTCGGCGGCGACCGCCTCGGGGACCAGCTGGTGGCGACGCATCAGGATCCGTCGCACGCTCGCGGCACCGGCCTCGACCCCGCCGGGATGCTGCTCCGCCCAGGGCATCCACACCTCGGAGTCGGGGAGCCCGGTCTCCTGCAGGAGGACAGCGAGCTCCTCGTCCAGAAAGGATCCGAGCTCGACGCGCTCGCGCGTGCCGTCTCGCAGGACGGAGGCCGCGGCGCTCAGGGAGCGGCGGGTGTGAAGGGTGTCGTGATCGGTGGTGGTGTGCGGCGTGGTCATCTCTGCCTCGGGGTCGGGGTGGGAACGGTGGTGGGAACGGGAGGGTGGGGTTCGTCAGACGAGCAGGGGGTTCCAGCGCTTGGTGTCGAAGCCGTCGTTCATCGTGTCGGAGAACCAGTCGCCGACCTCGCGGCTCAGGTCGAAGTCGAAGAACTCCTCGCCTGCCCAGTCGGCGATCGAGATGACGTCGGCGACCAGTCCGATGCCGATGGTGACGGGGTGGGGGATGTACCCCACCAGTCCGGCGACGCCCAAGATGGCCTCGACCGGATCGTCGGCGTTGATGATCCCGTCGATCGTGAGGGGGATGTCGACGATCGGGATGAGCTTCGAGATCCGCTTGAATCCCTTGGATTCGAGCAGCCGGCCGAGCTTCTTGTCGAACTCGGCGCCGTTCCACCAGTTCTTCAAGCGGCTCCCACCCTCTCGGAAGGCGGGCCAGTCGATCCTGCCCTCCTTGAGCCCGTCCCAGATCGCCTGGGCGGTGTCCGTGAGGATCCCCCAGCCGGCCAGAAGCGTGCCGCCGAGGTCCTTGAGGGTCTCCCAGAGGCCGTCCTCGGGTTCCGAGACGTCGTCCTGTTCCTGCGCCTCGTCGCGCAGCTGGCGTCCCATCTCCTCGATGGCGGTGTAGAGATCGCGCGCCTCGTTCGAGATGCGCTCCCACTCCGCGTAGAACGCATCGGCGTCAGGCCCCTCCCAGGACGGACGGTTGAAGGCGAACATGCTGTTGCCGACGCGCTTGAACTCGTCCTCCATCGAGTCCGAGCCCCGCTCGAAATCGCGGTAGAGGTCCTGCAGCTGCTCGGTGTCCGCCCCCAGAACTCGCCCATGTCCGTATATCCCCCTGATGAACCCTGCGTGCGCCTGGTGCGCCCACTGCTGGTTCGCAACGGTAAGCGCGCCGAGCGGACGGCGCGATGGGGAGAGCTCCCCATCGGTCGCCACGGCGGGACGAGCCGGGTTCAGCCGCGCTGGCGGGCCGGGACCGGCCAGGCGTGCACCGGCTCGCCGGTGTCCACCGCGGACCGGTAGAGACGGGTCATCTCCGCCAGAGCCTCGGATCGTGTCGCACCGCGCAGCTCGAGCGAGGTGACGGTGTCGATCTGCCAGCGGGCGCCGTTGCGGCCGGTGCGGGCACGCTCGGAGAGGATGCCGTCATAGCGCTCGACCACGTCCGCATCCGCACCGAGGTTCCGCAGTCCCTCCATGGCCTGGGGTATCAGCTGCTCGAGCAGCAGATCCGCCACGCGCACCCTCCCCACCTTGGGCCACCGCACCCGGGCTTCGAGGCCCCACCGGGCGCACTGCTGGAAGGCCTCGGCGGCTTGCTCGAAGCTCATCCGGGACCACAGCGGCCGTCGCTCATGGACCAGCGAGTGGAGGATGCCGTAGAAGAACGCGGCATTCGCGGCCATGTCCGCGGGCGTCGGCCCCGCCGGCAGCAGACGGTTCTCGAGCCGCAGGTGCGGGAGGTCGACGCCGGGGTCGTAGATCGGCCGGTTCCAGCGCCAGACGGTGCCGTTGTGGAGCATGAGCTCATGCAGCCGCGGTGAGGAGCCCTCGGTGAGCAGGGGTTCCTCAGCCATCTCCCGCGACTCGGGGATCAGCGCCGGGAACAGCCGCACGTTCTCCTCGAAGAGGTCGAACATCGAGGTGATCCAGCGCTCGCCGAACCACACCCGCGGGTGTACGCCCTGGGTGGCGAGCTCGGGCGGGCGGGTGTCCAGAGCCTGCACGAAGGTGGGGATGCGCGTCTCGTGCCACAGCCGCCTGCCCAGCAGGAAGGGCGAGTTCGCGGCGAGCGCCACCTGTGGTCCGGCGATCGCCTGAGCGGCGTTCCAGGCGGCGGCGAACTGCTCCGGAGGGACCTGCAGGTGCAGCTGCATCGAGGTGCAGGCGGATTCGGGCGCGATCGAGTCGAACGTCGCGTCCAGGCCCTTGCCCTTCCCCTCGCCCTCGATGCTCAGGTAGATCTCTTCCCCGCGCGCTTCGAGGACGCTCTTCTCGAGCGCCTCGTAGCGGGCGCCCGGGGCGCGCCATTCGTCGCCCGAGAAGAGCTCCTCGGTGATGGTGGGCAGGTGCCCGATGGGGATCACCCGTGCGCCACGGGCCTGGGCGGCGGCATCTGCGCGGTCGATCTTCTCGGTCAGTTCGCGTTCGAGGGCGCGCAGCCCCTCACCCTGCGGGCGGGAGACAGGCAGGTTCGCCTCGAGGTTGTAGCGGCCGATCTCGTGGACGTAGTCCTCGTCGTCCAGATCCTCGAGCAGCAGATCGGAGATCAGGGCTGGAGCCATGGTGTCCGTCTGGGCGAGGTTCATCTCGAGCTCGACCCCGACGGTTCCCTCGTCCACGAACTCGGCCGTGTCCAGGAAGGTCTCGAAGAGGTCGAGGTTCCGACGCAGCTCCCGGCGGTAGCGCGTGCGCTGGGAACGGGTGTACTCGGTGCTGCCGATCTCGCGTCCCATGGTGACCTCCAGTTGGTGGCGGGATGATGGCGCTCATCCAAGCACGTCCGCACCGCGGGCACGTATGCAGATGGCTATTGTGATCGTCTCACCTCACCAGGGCCGGTACCGGCCCTGCCGTCTCCAGAGCGCGCAGGGCCGGGTCGATCCCGTCCGGGCACCCTGGCAGGCCGGCATCAGCTCGGGGTACTCGAGCTCGCCGGGATGGGCACGGCCGTCCTGGTCACGCTGGATCGTGCGCACCAGATGCTCATCGTGCAGGACGTACCCGTTCCAGAAGATCTCGCAGTCGCAGCCGGCGCCCACCTGGCGCAGGCGCCGCACCAGAGCGGTCGCCTGCGGCGCCCGCAGGTCTCGGTAGCGGCGGGCCCAGCGCAGCCCGCGACAGCCGTGCTCGAGCATGCGGAACACGTAGCACAGCAGGCACTCGGGCGGGACGGGGTCGGTCAGCTGAGCCGAGAGATCCCGCAGCATCTCCTCGGCCGCCGTCAGCGGTGTATCGGTCATGACGGCAGTGCACCATCGCAGCCGTCCGCAGCGCCGCGTCCGGGTTCGGGATGTGGATGACCAGGCGTTGTGGAGGAGAGGCCGGGGCCGGAGACGTTGCTGAAGTGACCGCTGCGGAATATCGTGGCAGCACCCATCCGTTCGGCGAAGGAGCCTGCGATGTCGGACCTCAAGCACCGCTACGACCACGTGATCATCGGAGGCGGCATCGCCGCGGACCGAGCGGCCCGGGCGATCCGTGAGGCGGACCCCGACGCCACCATCGCGATCCTCTCTGCGGATCCCCACGCTCCCGTCTACCGCCCGGCCCTGTCGAAGGCCCTCTGGCATGGCGAGGACCCCGATCCTCGCAGCCAGGAATTGCACACCGCGGAGGAGACCGGCGCCGAGCTGTTCACCGGCACCCTGGTCACCGAGCTCCTGCCCGCCTCCCACAGCGTGGTCACCGCCCGCGGGAACCGCACCCATTTCGGGAAGGTGCTGCTGGCCACCGGGGCCTCGCCCCGTCGGCTCCCGGGGCTTCGCGATGACCGGGTCGCCTACCTGCGCACCGTCGGGGATTACCGGCATCTGCGCCGGCTCGCGGTGGACGGTGCCCGCGTCGTGGTGGTCGGTGGCGGGTATATCGGCTCCGAGGTCGCCGCGGCGCTGACCCGCACCGGTGCTGCGGTGACCCTCGCCCATTCCGGAGAGCGGCTCCTGGAGCATCTGTTCCCCGCCTCGATCTCCGACCATGTCCAGCAGACCTTCACCGCGCACGGGATCACCATGGTGCCCGGATTCCGCCTGGCCGGAGTCGATGCCGGTGAGAAGCTCGTGCTGCGTGCGGAGGACGGTCGCAGCCTCGATGCAGATGTCGTCGTGCTGGGCCTGGGCGCGTCACTGAACACCACCCTCGCATCACATGCGGACATCGACCTCGAGCAGGGGGCGGTGGTGGTCGACCCTCAGCTGCGCACCAGCAAGCAGGATGTGTACGCCGCCGGCGACATCGCTCTGTTCGACGACCCGCTGCTGGGGCTGCGACACGTCGAGCACGTCGACCATGCCGAGGCCTCCGGCACCGTCGCCGGCAGGAATATGGCGCGCGCCCTGCTGGACGACTCGCTGGCGCCGGAGGAGTACTCCTATACGCCGCTGTTCTTCTCCGACCTCTTCGACGACGGGTACGAGGCGGTGGGACGACTCGACGCCGAGCTGGAGATGCGCGAGGTGTGGAATGCGGAGCGCAGCGCCGCGGTCGTGTACTACCTCGAGGACGGCGCGGTCGAGGGCGTGCTGCTGTGGAACACCTGGGACTCGGTGCCCCGAGCCAGCGACGTCATCGCCGCCTCACAGGAGGGCCAGCTCCCCGCGGACTCGCTCGAGGAGCAGATCATCCCGGGCGGCTGAGAACTCGGCGCAGTCCCCCCGTACACTTCCTGCGTGGCTGATCAGAACCAGGAAATCCCCGCAGATGCCCCCACCCGGGCCGTGATCCTCGCACGCGGGCTCGGCACCCGCATGCGCCGAGCGGACGACACCGCACAGCTCGATGAGCAGCAGGCCCAGGTGGCCGCCAGCGGGGTGAAGGCCCTGATCGACGTGGGTCGCCCCTTCCTCGACTACGTCATCTCCGTCCTCGCCGACGCCGGCGTCACGGAGCTGTGCCTGGTCATCGGCCCGGAGCACGACATGCTGCGCGAGTACGCCGCCCGCATCAGCGGCGGCCGGGTGAGCGTGACCACCGCGATCCAGGCCGAGCCTCGCGGCACCGCCGACGCCGTCGCCGCCGCCCGCGACTTCGCCGGAGACCAGCGCGTGATCGTGCTGAACTCCGACAACTACTACCCGCGCGAAGCGCTCGCCGCTCTCGCCGCAGCTCCCGGCAGCGCACTGGTCGGCTTCGACCGTGCCGCCCTGGTCCGGAGCTCGAACATCCCCGCCGATCGCATCCGAGCCTTCGCGCTGATTGCAGCCGATGCTGAGGGCCACCTGCGCGACATCGTCGAGAAGCCCGATGACGAGACCCTCGCCGCCTACGGTGAGGACGCCCCGGTCTCGATGAACGCCTGGCTGTTCACGCCCGCCATCTTCGATGCCTGCGAGCGCATCGAGCCGTCGGTGCGCGGGGAGCTCGAGATCATCGACGCCGTCCGCCTGCTGCTGGAGGAGGGAGAGGCGTTCACGGTGGTCCCCGCTGCGGTGGGTGTGCTGGACATGTCCTCCCGCGGCGACGTCGCCGCAGTCCAGGCGGCGCTCGCCGGGATCGAGGTGGCGCTGTGAGCGATGTGCTTGCACAGCTCGCCGCCGGGATCGAGGGGGATTCCGTCTCCTGGTTCGTGCCCGGCCGCATCGAGGTGCTCGGCAAGCACACCGACTACGCGGGGGGACGCTCACTGCTCGCCGCCGTCGACGCCGGCCACACCATCACCGCCACGGCCCGCCCGGATCGGGTGCTGACCGTGCACTCGGAGGTGGTGGGCAGCACCGTCACCGTCGACCTCGACCACCGCGAGGCACGCCCCGCCGGAGCCGACGGTCACTGGGGCGGCTATGTCCGCACCGTGGCCGACCGGCTCGATGCGAACTTCCCGGGCCGTCTGCGCGGCGCGGACATCACGATCAGCTCGACCCTCCCGCTCGCGGCCGGGATGTCCAGCTCCTCAGCGCTCGTGGTCGGGCTCGCCCTGACGCTGATCGACCTGGCCGACATCGCCGACGACGAAGCGTTCACCGCCGAGATCACGACCCCGGAGCAGCTCGGCGAGTACCTCGGCACCGTCGAGAACGGTCAGAGCTTCGGCGCTCTCGAGGGCTACCGCGGGGTCGGGACCTTCGGTGGCAGCGAGGACCACACCGCCATGCTCTGCGGGGTCCAGGACGCCCTGGTGCAGTACTCCTTCTGCCCGGTGCGGCACGAGCGCACCATCGCGTTCGGCCCCGAGCTTGCCTTCGTGGTCGCCGTCAGCGGGGTCGAGGCGGCGAAGACCGGCGCCGCGCTCGGCGCCTACAACCGCGTCTCCCTCGCCGTCACCGAGACGCTGCGCCGCTGGCGCGAGGACTCCGGGCGCGAAGATCGCACCCTCGCTGAAGCAGTCGCGAGCGGTCCCGCGGCGGTGGCCCGGCTGCGAGAGCTCACCGCGGAGGACGAGTACCTTCGAGGCCGCCTGAGCCAGTTCCTCACCGAGTCGGAGAGACTGATCCCCGCCGCCGCGGTCGCCCTCGAGGAGGGGGACCTCGAGGAGTTCGGCCGCCTGGTCGACGAGTCCCAGTCCGGTGCTGAGCAGGGCCTGCGCAACCAGGTGCCCGAGACGATCGCGCTGCAGCGACTCGCCCGCGAGCTGGGCGCCCATGCAGCGAGCGCCTTCGGAGCAGGGTTCGGGGGCAGTGTCTGGGCGCTGGTGCCGACGGACGGCGCCGAGGAGTTCGGGCAGCGCTGGCTGGAGGCCTACCGGGCCGCGCACCCGGAGCGCCAGGGCGCCACCGCGTCGGTCACCCGCCCCGGCGGCGCGGCCCGACGCCTTCCTGTCCTGCCTGGGCGACGTGCTGCGAGGGACGAGCGGTAGGAGCCCAGGCGATCTGGTCCTGCCTGGGCGACGTGCTGCGAGGGACGAGCGGTAGGAGCCCAGGCTCACCGGCACTGCCCTGAACCGGCCCGTTCCCGCGTGACACACTGAGCGTGTGAGCACGCCTATGAACTCCTCCCTGCCCTGGCCCACCGACGCCGAGGTGCTGCCGCTGGCCTCTGTGCGCCCGGTCCTGGACCGACTGGCCTCGCTGGTCAACATCTACGAGCAGGACGCCGCCGCGATCCCCGGCCTCGCCGTCACCGAGGAGGAGGTCTCGGCTGATCCGCCGCCCGCCCTCGAGCAGATCGCCGACGAGCTGGGCGGGGTGATCGTGCGCGGGCTGACGATGCTCACCCTCCAGATCGAGGACCGCACCGACGTGGGCCCCTACACCCTGCTCGGCGACGCGACCTCCTTCTACCCCCTGTACGAGACGCCGGAGGCGGCCGTGGTGCTCGCCCTGGACCCGGATGGCACGCCCGGCGCGGTCTACGGCATCGGCGAGGACCTCGCCCTGCAGCTGGCCGCCCCCGACCTCGGCGCCTATCTGGTGCGCTTCGCCGATGCGCTCGAGGCCACCCTCGTCACGCTCGCCGAGCGGGGACCGGTCGCGGAGGATTCGAAGGATGCCCGCACC
Source organism: Brachybacterium sp. AOP42-C2-15 (assembly GCF_052377065.1). Classification (NCBI taxonomy): domain Bacteria; kingdom Bacillati; phylum Actinomycetota; class Actinomycetes; order Micrococcales; family Dermabacteraceae; genus Brachybacterium; species Brachybacterium sp. AOP42-C2-15. The sequence continues at coordinate 70,435 of NZ_JBQSWK010000011.1, read as the reverse complement.
GACGCCGCGGAGCAGCTGATGGACGAGCACCTGTTCGCCGAGCTGCTGGGCATGACCGAGCTCGCCGAGGGCGTCGAGGTGCCCCTGCAGGACCCTGCGGCCTCGGGTCTCTCGGACCTGCCGGTCGGCGCGCTCGCCGTCGCCGATCTGCGTGAAGCACCGGTCGGCGCGCGCGTGGACCTGATGGAGCTCGAGGTGCCCGGTGACCCGCTCGAGACGCACGTCGCCTGGAGCCGGCACGGCCGCGTGATCGCGGTGCTGGGAGGCTGAACTCCGCGGGCGGCCAGGTTCGCCCTGGCCGTCCGGTGGCGCACCGGTGAACTCTCGGCGCCGCCACGCCTGATGGGGAGAACTCCCCATTCCCGCGGCACGACGCCGCTCCGTAGCGTGAATGCCACGTGGCCACGAGCGGGGGAGATGACGTGACCGGTTTCTGGGGAGCAGACACCGAGGTGCTGCGGCAGACGGCCGGCGCTCTCGGCGGCGGCAGCGAACGGATCGACGACCTCGCCGCTCGGCTCGGCGCGGTGATCGACGCCGTCCACTGGGTCGGGCCGGATGCCGAGTCCTTTCGCGCGGACTGGAGCGGTCAGGTGCGCCCGGGACTGCTCGCGCGCGTCTCCCGGCTCCGGCAGCAGGAGCGAGAGCTCGATGCGCATGCCTGGGAACAGGACGAGACCTCCTCCGCCGGAACCGCCGGAGGTGGCGGCGTGGGACGAGAGGGGCCTGCGGGCAGGGGAGGAGGCCGGGACGCGGCGCCGCCCGTCGTATCCCCACCACCGCCCATATCCCGCACCGACCTGCTCCGGGGCGCCGGAGCCTCCGCCGCCGTCGGCACCATGGCGACCCTCGCTGCCGCAGATCTCCGGCTGATGGCCGGGGGCGTCCCGCCGACCATGCATGCCAAGACCGCTGGGGCTGCGGTGAACACCCTGGACGTCTCCGCGGCGGTCGGCGAGAGCGGGCTCGCCTTCCCCGACTCCGGCATGGAGCTCATTCCACCGGAGACCGCCTCCACCGTCACCGTGGACGGTGACCATGAACTCGCCCCGGTCGCGGACGACGAACCGTTCGGCCTGGACGCGGACGGTGCCCCGCTCGACCTCTCCCCGGACACCACCTACGACGTGGGAGACCACGGCACCTATTACACCGACGGCGAGGGCCGCATCACCTACATCGAGGCCACTGGCGGGGGAAAGGAGATGAACCCCAACCTCCGCGAGGTGTTCCCCGACGCGACGTATCACGTCAACGACTCGACCTTCTATCGCACCGATGAGCTGGGGCGCACCGAGCACATGTACGTTCCCGACGTCATCGTCGACCGCGAGATGTCTCGGAGCCAGTCGATCCAGTCGAAGATCGCCGAGCGCTGGGACATGGCCGGGGACGGCACCTCCGAACCGGTCGAGTTCAACGCCGGGCACATGCTGGCCCGCCAGCTCGGCGGCATCCGCGAGGAGATCAACTACACCCGGCAGTGGGATGAGGTGAACCAGGCCCGCAGCGGGGCGGAGACCATCTACTCCTTTGAATCGCTGATGGCCGACGGCATCGCCGACGACGGCAGCTCCTACTCGTACGAGACCCGCGTGACCTGGGGCGAGGAGCAGCCCGAGGGCGTCAGCCCGGAGCAGGGCAGCGAGCCCTGGGAGTACGTGCCCAGCGGCTATGACGTGCGGATCCACGAGAACGGCGAGCAGATCGTGGAGGAGCACCTGCCCAATTATCCTGACGGAGCCCGCTTCCCCGGCTGACACTCCTGACCGGCACTCCTGAACGACACTGCGAACCGACCCGTGTGGAGGAATCTCCGTTGATGACCCAGACCCCGCCTCCGTCCGACTCTCCGATGGCACGCCAGGGCGCTCTCGTCCATGACCTCGCCGGGGTGCTGCTGAGCTCGCTCGAGCTCTCCGAAGACTGGGCTGCCGTCGCAGCAGCCTTCATCCCTCACGGCGAGGAATGGGCCGGCCGGCTCGTGATCACGGACCGCGACGGAACCACTGGCGGAGGCGATGCCGCCTTCGCGACCGACTCGCAGATCACCCTGCTGCTGGATGCTCTCCAGCAGGCCGCCGCTGAGCAGGAGCAGGCCTTCGTCTCCCTCCGGCTGGAGGCGAGCCGCAGCCCGCAGGAACCGGAACGGATCCGGCTCGAGACGGACATGAACTACGACCGGGACCCCGGCAGCTTCGACGGGCGCGGGGGGATCGACACGGCCTACGCGCACCTGCTCGCCGCCCGCGTCGGCGAGGGTCGCCTGCCCTCCTGGGTGCGGGAGCTGCTCAGGGGCTCCTGACTGCTGTGCGAGCACGGCCTGTCCGCTACCTGCTCTCGGGCATCGGTGCAGGCCGGAGCATGGGTAGTCCTCCCCATGGCCCTCGGGTCGGGGAGTCATTACCGTAGGACCGACAAGTGGGGGATCCGGCGCGGCCGGTCATGGGGATGAAGAAGGGGACCGGCGGCTGATGAACGCATTCTGGGGCGCGGACACCGAGGCTCTGCGGACGATGGGGACGGTGTACTCGCGCCGAGCGGAAGCGCTCGCTGACCTCGAGGCCCTGCTGACCTCGAGCATCGAGAACATCGAATGGATCGGAGAGGACGCCGATCGCTTCCGTGCCGATTGGTCCGGCGTCGTGCGTCCTTCCCTGCAGGACCAGGAGGTCGAGCTGCGCCAGCGGGCGCGCCGACTCGCCCAGCATGCCGACGAGCAGGAGGCCGCCTCCGCACCGGACGGCCCCCTCGGCGGATTCGGCGGCGGGTCCGGGGGCGGCGGATGGTCGAGCCCCGGAGAGTTCCTGCGCGACCTGCTCGGGATGGTGGAGGACGCGCTGCGCGGTACGGGCCCCGGTCGGGGCGGCCCCTTCGCGGAGCTGCTGCGCGAGGTGCTCAGCACCCCGGAAGGGTGCGCGGCGTTCCTGGGCGCCTTCCTCGGCAGCCTGCTGGGTGGCCTGCTCGCCGACATGATCCGCAGCGCGATCGGGATGGGTCTCGCGCTCGAGGGCCTGCTGGCCGGGCTCGGCCTCGCCGGCGGTCTCGGAAACCTGATCGGAGAATCCGGTCAGATCACCCCGCAGGATTCGTTGCTCTCTGACGAGCCCGCCGCGCTGGGGGGCGCTGGCGGTGAGGACTCCGCAGGTGGGGACGCCGCAGGTGAGGACTCCGCTGCAGGGGGCAGCGGTGGCGAGTCCGCGGGCGGCTCCGGCAGCGGTTCCGGGTCCGGTGGCGCATCAGGCTCGGGCGGCGGCTCCGGTGGCGGCGGCGCGGGCGGGGAGTCCGGTACCGGTGCGGAAGCCGGGGTTGAGGGGGCCAGCGAGGGAGCGCCGGCTGGTGACCGCTCGGCGGGTATTCAGGCTCTGGAGAACGGTCCTGCGCAGAGCGCGGGCTCCGGACCCGCCGGACGCATCACGAACGACGGGGAGCAGGGGCCGCGCTCCCTGCTCGAGCGGCTGCTGGAGATGCTCGGCGACGCGCTCGACCCGGGTGCTGCCAGCGGTTCCGTGATCGGCGACCGCATCGGGCACTCCTGACCCATCGGGGTCCGCACGACCTCTCGGCGCCATGGCGGCCCGTTGGCCCTGGCGCAGCCTCTCGGCCCCGGCGCAGCGTGCCCTCCCGGTCGGGGGTCTACCCTGGACGGACCGCCTCCACCCCCGTGAGGCCCCCCGATCAGGAGCCGTGACATGACCACGACCAGCCCTTCTCCCGCTCCGGTCCTCGTCCTCGTCCCGGGTGCCACCGGCGCCCCGACGGACGGCGGCGCCCGCTTCCACCTGGCCGACGCGACCGTCCCACAGCTGTCGGTCACCGACCTCGTCGCGACCCGCGGCGATGGCGTCTTCGAGACCATCGGCGCCTTCGACGGCGTGCCCGTGAACGTCGGCCCCCATCTGGCGCGGCTCGCCCGCAGCGCCGCCCAGGTCGAGCTGCCCGCACCGGACCTCGCCACTCTGTCCGAGGCTGTCGACGCCGCGATCGCCGCCCATGATCCGGTCGCCGAGCTGAGCGTGCGCGTGATGTACACCCGCGGCATCGAGGGCGTCGGCGTCCCCACCTGCTGGATCCACGCCCGTGTCTCCGACGACTGGACCCCGTACCGGGCCGGGATGCGGGTGGCGGCGCTGGACCGCGGCCTGTCCACCGCCGTCGCCGGGACCAGCCCCTGGCTGCTGCCCGGCGCGAAGACCCTCAGCTACGCCGTGAACATGGCCGCCGTGCGCGAAGCGAAGCGGCGCGGCGCGGCCGATGTGCTGTTCGTCGCGAGCGACGGCTATGTGCTCGAGGGACCCACGTCCACGCTGCTGGTGCGCCGCGACGGGCAGTTCCTCACCACTCCGGCCAGTGCCGGTGTGCTCCCCGGAACCAGTGTGAAAACGCTGTTCGACTGGCTGGCCGAGCATGAGGGCGCCGCAGTGACAGAGCAGCTGATGACCGTGGAGGACGTGACCGGCTCCGACGGTGCCTGGCTGCTGTCCTCGACCCGGCTGGCCGCCCCGATCACCCACCTCGACGAGGCCGAGCTGCCGGTGGACCACGAGCTCACCGCCCGCTTCGAGCACGTGCTCAAGGGACAGGCCTGACGCCGCTGCGCTGCCACCGCCCGGCGCTGCCGCGGCGCGCTGTCCGTCCTGCGCTGCCGCGGCCCGCCGCCCGCCCTGCGCTGCCGTAGCGCGCCACCAGGATCGGCCGATTCCGAGCCAGAAATGGCCGGATCTGGCTCGGAATCGGCCGGTCCGGTCCGGTCCGGTCCGTCAGCACGTTCAGGCCCGGGCCAGCACCTCGCGGGCGAGGTCGACGTCGAACACCGCGGTGTCGATCGCTCCGCTGCGCAGCACTCCGAGCACCCCCTCCGCCTTCTCCGCCCCGGCGGCCACTCCCAGCACCTCGGGGATCCGCAGCAGCTCCGAGAAGGTCACCGCGAGCACCCGCTGATCCGTCGGCGCCCCCAGGGGCACTCCGTGCGCGTCGATGAAGCGCCCGCAGACATCACCCACCGGCTGCTGGGCCTCGAAGACGGCCCGCTCGGAGTCGCTCAGCCGCATCAGCTCGAGGACGTGCGGGGAGGAATGCACCCCGTGCGAGCCGATGCCCACGAGCGCGAGCTCCACCTGCGCGGCCGCCGCCAGCACCCTGCCGATGCTGGACTCGGCGCGCAGCGTCGCCACCGTGGTCGCAGATTCGAGCACCGCCGGGGCGTAGAGGGTCTGCGGCGTCGCCCCCAGACGGGAGGCGAGCACCTTCAGCACGGAGTCCCCGGAATCGAACTGGTCCAGTGCGCTGTGCCCGCCCACCAGCGGCAGCACCGCCGGAATGGGCCGCAGCTGGAGGGTCTCCAGCTGCGTGACCACGTTCTGGACCGTCCGCCCCCAGGACACCCCGATGCTGCGCACGCCCGCCGCCCGCTCGGCGAGCATCGCGGCACCCTCGCGAGCCACGGACTCCATCGCCGTGGCCCGCGGGGCGGAGACCACATGCACCGCACGGAGGGAGAACGCGGCCCGCAGCGCCGCCTCGAGGGCCTCGTCACGGCGCGGCGGACCCTCCGGGTCATGGATCGTGATCTCCACGATCCCGCGGTCCCGCGCCTGGGTGAGGATCCGCGAGACGTTCGAGCGGGACAGCCCCAGCTCCTGCGCGACCTCCGTCTGTGATCGACCCTGCTCGTAATAGAGCCGCGCCGCCCGCACCACGACGGCGGAGTCTCGAGGGGCAGGCATGGGCACTCCTGGTCATATGGGGTTGGCGGCGCGCGCAGGACGCGCCCGGCCGGATCAGCCCAGGGTACGCAGGCGGGCGGCGGGAAGGTGCCAGAATCAGGGGGTCGCCACCCGGGGAGGAACCATGAGCACAGATCCGACGCCGCCTGCGGCCGAGGGGCCCGCCACGCCCCTCGTCCTGACCGTGGTCCTGGCCCACCTGGACGTCTCCGACAGCGAGGACGTGCTTCTCTCCCTCGCGGGCCGGCTGCTGGACGCCGGGGCGGTCACCGTCGACTTCCCCGAGGCGCTGCGCACCCGGGAGCGGACCTATCCCACCGGCCTGCCCACACCGATCCCCACCGCGATCCCGCATGCCGATCCGCAGCACGTGGTGGCGCCGGGACTCGCGGTGGCGACGCTCGCCCGCCCCGTGACGTTCGGGGAGATGGGCACCCGCGAGGGCACCGTCGAGGTGCGCCTGGTGGCGATGCCGCTGCTCACCGACACCCGTGAGCATCTCGCAGCGTTGCAGCAGCTGATGGGCCTGCTCAGCGACGAGACCGCCGTGCAGGACCTGCTGGATGCCACCGATGACGAGGAGCTGCGCCGACGGTTCGAGCTGCGCTTGGCGAGCATCCTTCCGCCCGGGCATCAGGCCCCGCCCGCCAGCGGGAATGAGGGGGCCGGCGCATGAGCTCCAGGACTCCCCGGGTGGCCGTGAAGGCGCTCATCGTCCGGAACCGGCAGGTTCTCATGAACCGCTACGTCCACCCCGCCGGGCACGAGATGTTCGAGCTGCCCGGCGGCGGCCAGGAGCACGGCGAGGACCAGCCCACCGCCCTGATCCGAGAGTGCCAGGAGGAGATCGGTGCACGCGTCGAGGTGCATCAGGTGGCCTGCCTGTACGAGTTCATGACCGAGCGGAGCGTGCGCGACGACTCCCCGATCGCGCCCTTCCATCAGGTCAACGTGGCCTACTGGTGCGGGCTGGCCGAGGGGGAGGAGCCCGGCGAGGGCACCGCTCCGGACGGCCGCCAGGCGGGCACTGCCTGGCTGCCGTTGGACCGCCTCGGCGGCTACGACGTGAAACCGCCCGCGCTCGCCCGCTGGCTCGAGTCCGACCCCAGCGACCGGCCGATCTCCCTGGGAGTGAGCCGGGCCTGAGCCGCTAGTCTGGAAGGGCTGACCTACGCGGCCACCTGCCGTGCCCCCAGAGCAAGGAGCATCATGACCACCTCGCCCAGCATCGCCTTCCGTGACGGCCGCTCGATCCCACAGCTCGGCTACGGCGTGTGGCAGGTCGAGAACGCGGTCGCCGCGGAGGTCGTGGTCAGGGCCCTCGAGGCCGGCTACCGCCACGTGGACACCGCCCGCGGCTACAACAACGAGGCGGGGGTGGGCCAGGCCCTGAAGGCCTCCGGCCTCGCCCGCGACGAGGTGTTCGTGACCTCTAAGGTCCCCAATCAGGACCAGGGTCGCGACAAGACCCTCGCCTCCTTCGACGCGACGATGGAGGATCTCGGCCTCGAGGAGCTCGACCTCTACCTGATCCACTGGCCCGCCCCCTCCAAGGGCCTCGCCGTGGAGACCTGGAAGGCGCTCGTGGAGCTGCAGGAGCAGGGCCGGATCCGCTCGATCGGGACCTCGAACTTCCGAATCGAGGACATCATCGCGCTCGAGTCCGAGACGGGTGTGCTGCCGGTGCTCAACCAGATCGAGCTGCACCCGTACCTCCACCAGTCCGAGCTGCGTCAGTTCCATGCCGGCAAGGGCATCGTCACCCAGTCCTGGTCACCGCTCGGTCAGGGCGGCGGCGAGCTCGAGGATCTCGTCATCACCCAGATCTCCGAGGCCCATGGCGCCACCCCCGCGCAGGTGCTGATCGCCTGGAACCTGGCCCTGGGCAACGTGGTGATCCCGAAGTCCGTCACCCCCGAGCGCATCGACTCGAACTTCGCCTCCCTCGAGCTGACCCTCACCGAGGACGAGATCGCGCAGATCAACGCGCTGGACAAGGGTGCCGGCGCCCGCCGGGGCCCGAACCCTGATGAGTTCGCCGGGCACCAGGGCGCCTGAACCGGCGCCCTCCGGGCAGGACGCGCACTAGGATCTGGGGATCCTGCTGCGGCCGGCGCCGGGACAGGACCGGCGTCGGGACAGCGCAGGATCGACAGCCCACCGCACCTCACCGTTGAGGTCGTGGAGCAGGCAGAGCGCAGTGTGGCGCATGAAGGAGCCGGAGCATGAACGAGGACAGCGCCGACGGCGCCCCTGCTGACAACGCTGCTGCTGACAGCACGGCCGACCCTGCCGTTGACATCGCCGCCGTTGACAGCACCGCTGGTGACAGCACCGCGGAGGTGTCGCTGGGCGGTGCGACCGTTCTGCCCGGCGCCGCGATCGTCGGCCTCGAGGCAGACGATGCTCCCGTCGCGCTGAGGGCGCTGTCCGCCCGGCTGCGGGAGATCGGCGCGGTCACCGACTCCTTCGAAGCCGCGGTGCTGCTGCGCGAGGCGAAGCAGCCCACCGGCCTGCCCACTCTGGTGCCCGCGGCGATCCCGCACACCGACCCGGAGCATGTGCTGACCCCGGGTCTCGCCATCGCGATCCCGCGAGACCCCGTGGCGTTCGGTGAGATCGGCTCGTCCGGGGAGCGCACCATCTGGGCGGAGCTGATCGTCATGCTGGTGCTCTCCGACTCGCACAGCCAGCTCACCGCGCTCCAGGACCTGGTGGCCCGGCTGCAGGAGCCCGAGGGTGTGCGCGAGCTGCTCGCCGCGACCGATGACGCGGATCTCGAGCGCCGCGCCCGGGAGTGGCTCGCGGGCTGAGGCGCCGGGGTGCTGCGGCTGCTTCGCAGAGGCCGACCGCACCGGGGCGATCAGCGCAGGTCAGCCGGGCCCGAGAGCTCGGCGGCCTCCTCGGCGGAGCCGCGCCGCTCGGCGCGCTTGTCGTCCAGCTCCTGCTGGTGATCCTGCGTCGAGGACTGGGTGCTCATGGTGCGAGCGGCCGGAGCCAGCTCGGCGAACTGACCGCTGGCTGCGCCGCGGACCCGGTTGTCGGCTCCGGTGGGCGCCGGGTCGTTGCCCGAGCCGGTCAGGTCGCCGCGGATGATGTTGTCGGTGACGTCCACCCCGTCGGTGCTGTCCGAGATGGTGAGGTCTCCGCCGAGGTAGTTGGGGTCCTCGCAGTCGATGAGCGCGCCGCCGGTCCCGATCTGCACGCCGGCGTTGCCGGTGTAGGTGGCCGCGCCGTCGACCTCGCTGCCGCACAGCGCGGTTCCCTCGGCGGCGCTGGTGACGGTGAGATCGCGGGCGACGGTGGAGTCGAGGATATCCGTGTAGAGGGAGTTCTCACTGGTCAGGTGACCGCCGACGGTCACCGTCTGCAGATGCACGAGTCCCTGGGCCACGGTGACGCGGCCGTCGATCGCGGTGTCATAGGAGTAGAGGAAGGGCTCAGCGTCCTCGGCCGCCCGGCCCACGTAGCTGCCGCCCACGGTGGAGGCGTCGAGGTATACGCCGTATCCGCCCCGGGAGACGATGTTGCCGCCGATCTCGGCGCCGGTCCCATCGAAGTAGCCATCAGCCTGCACGACCACCCGCTCGGCGACCGAGGTGTCGGTGACCAGGAGATCGCCGCCGGCCTGGACGCGGACCTCGCCCTCGATGGTCACGTCGGTCAGGACGCAGGAGGAGTCCTTGGCGACGACGAGGTCGCCGGGGACGGTCACGCCCGATGCCTCCCCGTCGCAGTAGGTGGTCAGGGCAGCGCTTGCGCTGCCGGCGCCGAGCGCGAGGCTGGCGGAGGCGAGGGCCATGGTGGACAGGGCAACTGCGGATCGGGAGATGGTGCGCACGTCGAGCTCCTTGTGTCGCCGCGCCCGGCTCTGGACGGAGGCGGGGGTCGTTGATGGGACCTTCCGGCACGACCGTAGCGACTCGCGAGCCCTGGTGCAATCGATTGCTGAAATCTCTGTCGCCGACCTCCGACGAGCGGGCCGACGTCCTACCAGTTCACAGCGGCAGGCGCACGTAGGTGGTCTCGAGGAATTCGGTGAGGCCCTCATGGGAGCCCTCACGGCCCAGCCCGGACTCCTTGACCCCGCCGAAGGGGGCCGACGGATCGGAGGCGACCCCGAGGTTCACCGCGACCATCCCCGATTCGAGCCGGCCGGTCACCGCGGTGATCTCGCGGAGATCCTCCGCGATGACGTAGGCCATCAGCCCGAACTCGGTGTCGTTCGCCGCGGCGGTCATCTCCTCGACGTCATCGAGCACGGTCAGCGGGGCCAGCGGCCCGAAGATCTCCTCGCGATGGATCCGCGCCTCGCGCGGCACGTCGGTGAGCACGGTCGCCGGGAAGAAGAAGCCCGGACCCTCGCTCCGGGTGCCCCCGGTGAGCACCCGTGCGCCACGGTCGACCGCGTCGGCCGTGAGCTCCTCGACCTTCTCGAGCCCGGCCTCGTCGATCAGCGGGCCGAGGGTGGTCCCCGCCTCCGCGCCCGGGCCGAGGACCAGCTGCTCGGTGCGCTCGACCAGCTTCGCGGTGAACTCCTCGGCCACCGAGGAGTGGACGTAGAAGCGATTCGCGGCAGTGCAGGCCTCACCGTTGTTGCGGAACTTCGCGAGCATCGCCGCCTCCACCGCGGTGTCGACGTCTGCGGAGGGCAGCACCAGGAACGGGGCGTTGCCGCCCAGCTCCATGGAGGTCTTCAGCACGTGCTCGGCGGATTGCGCGATGAGGGTGCGGCCCACGCCGGTGGAGCCCGTGAAGGACACCTTCCGCAGCCGGGGATCAGCCATCAGCGTGGAGGACAGGCCCTTCGAATCGCTCGTCACCACGCAGTTCACCACCCCGTCCGGGACACCCGCCTCGGCGAGGATGGCCATCAGCGCGAGCGAGGTCAGCGGAGTCTTCTGGGCGGGCTTGAGCACCACGGTGCAGCCGGCCGCGAGCGCCGGGGCGATCTTCCGGGTGCCCATCGAGAGCGGGAAGTTCCACGGAGTGATCAGCAGGGTGGGGCCGACGGGCCGGGCGACCGTCACGATCGCGTGGTCTGCGGCCGGGGCGTGGCGGAAGCGGCCGGGCAGGCGCACCGCCTCCTCGCTGAACCAGCGCAGGAACTCCGCGCCGTAGGTGACCTCGCCATAGGCCTCCGCGAGCGGTTTGCCCATCTCGAGAGTCATCAGCGCCGCCAGGTCATCGGCCCGCTCGTGGCACAGCTCGTAGGCGCGGCGCAGGATCTCCGAGCGTTCCCGCGGGGTGGTCGCGGCCCAGTCCTCCTGGGCGGTGTGCGCCGCTTCGAGGGCCTGCATGCCGATCGCTGCGGCGTCGGCGTCGACGACCTGCGTGAGTGCCTGGCCGGTGGCCGGGTCGATCACCTCGAGCGAGGGCGTGCCGCCGAGGAAGCTGCCGCCTACGAAGGAGCTGCGCGGGGTGCGCTCGAGCAGCTCGGTGATCGTGGCGGGGGTGAGGGCAGGGCGGTGGGTCATGGGGTGCTCCTCCTGTGGTCGTCGGGGGTCCTTCCCAGTCTGCACCCGCCGTGCGAGCGTTCGCCGACCGTCCGGCCGGGCGCCGCCCGGTCAGGCGCGCGCCACGGCCAGAGCATCCACGGCCCGGATCAGTCCCAGATGGCTGAAGGCCTGGGGGAAGTTCCCGGCCATGCGGCGGGCCCCGGTGTCGTACTCCTCGGCCAGCAGGGTGTCGAGCAGGGCTTCGGCATCGGCCGTGCGGCCGGAGGAGGCGTACTGTTCGACCAGCCAGAAGCAGCACACCAGGAAGGGATGCTCATCGCCGGGCAGGCCGTCCTGGCCCTGGGTGCGGTAGCGCAGGATCAGCCCGTTCTCCACGTGCAGGTCCTGCTCGATCCGCGCGACGGTGGCGAGCACGCGCGGATCATCCGCCGGCAGGAACCCGGTGTGCGGGATCTGGAGCAGAGAGGCGTCCACCTCGGTGGAGTCGTAGGTCTGGGTGAATGCGCCGTCGGGGCCGACGCCGCGGGTCAGCACCTCCTCGCGCACCTGCTCCCGCAGCCGCTCCCAGAGCGCCAGATCCTCGGCGCTCGCCGGCAGGTGATGGCGGCGCACCGCATCGATCGCGCGGTCGAACACCGCCCAGACCATCACCCGGCCGTGGGTGAAGAAGGCGGGCTCCCCGCGCATCTCCCAGATACCCTGATCGGGCTCGTCCAGGCGGTCGATGGTGAAGCGCACGAGCGCCTTCTGCAGCGGCCAGGACCACTGCGTCTCCTCGACGCCGGCATCGCGCATCATCGCCAGGGCGATCATCACCTCGCCCACCACGTCGGCCTGGAACTGACCGGCGGCACCGTTGCCGATCCGCACTGGCGCGGATTCCTCGTAGCCGGGCAGGTGCGTAAGCTCCCGCTCCAGCAGGTTCCGGTCCCCGGTGATCGAGTACATGATCTGCAGCCGCTCGGGATCCCCGGCGATCGCGCGCAGCAGCCATTCCCGCCACCCGGCGGCGGCGTCGACGTGCCCGTGGGTCAGCAGCGCCTCGAGCGAGAGCGCCGCGTCCCGCAGCCAGCAGCCAGCAGAAGCGGTAGTCCCAGTTGCGCACCCCGCCGAAGTCCTCCGGCAGGCTGGTGGTGGCCGCGGCGACGATCCCGCCGGTGCGGCGATGGGTCAGGGCCCTCAGCACCAGCAGGGAGCGGGCCACCGGCTGGGCATGCTCCTCATCGACCCGCACCTGTCCCAGCCAGCCCGTCCACTCCGCGATGGTGCGCTCGAGCTCTCTGCGGGTGTCCTGCACCGGAGGCACCTCGAGCCAGGAGGGGAACCAGGTGAGGACCCAGGCGGTCTCCTCCCCGGCGCCAAGGCGGTGGCGTCCCTGATGGGAGCGGTTCTCTCCGGCGGTCAGCGCCGGTCCGTGCAGCGCGATCCCGTCACCGCCGGCGATCGCGATCAGCACCTTCTCCCCGGCGACATCCTCGCCCCGGCGCACCCAGGGCGCTGCCAGCCCGTATTCGAACCGGATCTTCAGTTCCTGGACCACCTCGACCTCGCCGCCGGTGCAGCGCACCAGGCGGACCAGATCGGCGTGATCCTCGGTGTCACCGCGCAGGGACCCCGCAGAGCCGGGGGAGGAGCCGGACGCAGAGCCCGAGGCCTCGCCCTCGTCGTCGCGCTCGTCATCGGGTTCAGCGTCTCTCTGGTCGCCGTCCTGGTCCCCGTCCTCGTACTGGTCCGCCGGTCCGGTGCCTGGCAAGGCCGAGTCGGAGCTCTCCGCCTCGGGGGTGGAGGCGTCGCCTCCGGCGACCGGCATGAATTCGGTGACCGTCGCCGTGCCGGTGGGGGAGCGCCACGTGGTCTCCAGCACCATCGTGCCGGGAAGGTAGCGGCGTGAGAGGACCTCGCCGTCGGCGATGCGCAACGACCAGTGCCCGTGCTCCTCCGTCCCCAGCAACGAGCAGAACAGTGCGTCGGAGTCGAAGCGCGGCAGGCACAGCCAGTCGATATCCCCCTCGCGCGTGACGAGCGCGGTGGTGCGCTGATCCGAGAGCCGGGCGTGGTCTTCGATGAGGGGTGCAGCCATGCTGCCAGTCCATCACGGCGGGGGCGGATCGGGGAGGTCTACGATGGATTCATGGCTCCAGCGCAGCGCACCGCCCAGACCCTCTCCTTCGACATCCTGGTGATCGGCTGGGGCAAGGGAGGCAAGACCCTCGCCGCCACGCTCGGGGCCGCGGGCCGACGGGTCGCGGTGATCGAGCAGTTCGAGTCCATGCACGGGGGCACCTGCATCAACATCGGCTGCGTGCCCACCAAGACCCTGATCCACGACGCCGAGCAGCGACGGGACGGCGAGGACCCCCAGCAGTTCTGGGCCCGTGCCGTCACCCGCCGCGACACCGTGGTGGGGAAGATGCGCGAGGTCAACCATGCGATGCTCGCCGATCTCGACGCCGTCACCCTGATCGACGGCCGGGCCCGCTTCACCGGCGAGCGCACCGTCGAGGTCACCGGCGGGGCGGACAGCCTGGCCGTGACCGCGCCAGTTGTCATCGTGAACACAGGCGCCTCTCCGGTACGTCCGGACCTGCCCGGCCTCGACTCCGCACGGGTGCATGACTCGACCTCGCTGCAGCATGTGGACCCCTTCCCCGCCCGCCTCGTGATCATCGGCGCCGGACCGATCGGACTCGAGTTCGCCTCGATGTTCGCGGGCTACGGGGCCGAGGTGACAGTGCTGAACCGTCGCGAGCGGCTGCTGCCCGGAGAGGACGCGGACGTCGCCGGCGAGGTCGCCGCCGTGCTCGAGGGAGACGGGATCACCGTGCTGAACTCCGCCTCGGCGCAGGCGATCGAGGATGGCCCGTCCGGCGCCACCGTGGTGGCCGACGGCGGGGGACACGAGCAGCGGATCGAGGCCGACGCGGTGCTGCTCGCGACCGGCCGACGCCCCGCCACCGATGGGCTGGGGCTCGAGGCCGCGGGGATAGAGACCGACCAGCGCGGCGCGATCACCGTCGACGAGCACCTGCGCACCAGCGCCGAGGGCGTGTTCGCGATCGGGGACGTGCACGGCGGTGAGCAGCAGACCTACCTGTCCCTCGACGACTTCCGGGTGGTGCTCTCCCAGCTGACCGGCGAGGGGAACCGCAGCACCTCCTGGAACAGCACTTCCGGGAGCAGTGCGCCCTGGAACAGCACCTCCGGGAGCAGCGCGTCCGGGGGCAGCGCGTCCGGCCGCACCACCACCGACCGCATCGCGGTGCCGACCACCATCTTCCTCACCCCGCCGCTCGCGGCCGTCGGCCTCACCGAGACCGAGGCGCTCGCCGAGGGGCGGAAGATCCTGGTGGCGAGCCAGCAGGTCGCGACCATCAAGGCGATGCCGCGCCCGAAGGCGGTGGCCGATCCACGAGGCCTGGTCAAGATCGTGGTCGACGCGGAGACCGATCAGATCCTCGGCGCGCGACTGTTCCACGTCGACGCCCAGGAGGTCATCAACCTTCTCGCGCTCGCGATGCGCACCGGCACCACCGCGACCCAGCTCAAGAACGGGATCTGGACCCACCCCTCCTCGACCGAGGCGCTCAACGAGACGCTCGGGCAGCTGGCACCGCTGCTGGGCTGAGCGCAGCCAGGGTCGGGAAGACGCGAGGTGCGGCGCAGTGAGGCGCAGTGCCGTGCTGAGACCTGATCTGGTGCTGACTCCTGATCGAGTCGTGAGAAGTGTGCAGTTCCGGGGTCGCTAGCCGCACGGAACTCACGACTGGGTGGGCAGGAGGCGGCTCCGCGAGCAGGGCCGCCCGGTCCGGGCAGGTCACTCCGAGGCGTCTGCGTCCACATCGGCCTCCGCGTCGTCAGTGCCTGCGGGCTCCGCGCCGGTGACGAACTCGCTCAGGTGCTGCGAGAGGGCGAGCCGGCTGGGCTCGTGGCAGTACATCATGTGCCCCGCCTCGTAGTACTCGATGCGGATCCGCTCGCTGTAGTCCTCGCGCGGGATCGCGAGCTGGGCGAGCACGGTCTCGCTGGCGTGGAACGGGGTCGCGGCGTCGTGATAGCCGTGGGAGACCAGCACCTTGGTGTGCGGGGACTTCCGCAGCAGCCGGGAGAGGTCCGAGGCGACCTCGACCGAGCGGTTCTCGAAATCCTTGTAGCTCCACGGATGGACACGGCCGGACATGATCTCGTAGATCACGTCGGAGGAGAACTCGAGCTCGCTGCGAAGATACTGGTTGATCGCCGCGGTGTACGACGGGGCGAGCTGATCGATCGACGGATCGGTCTCCATCCTCGCGGAGTTCCCGTTCCCGGCCGGGGCGGTGAAGCGACCGTCGATGCGACCCGTGACCAGGCCCTGATCGCGCAGCAGCTCGGCGAGGAAGGCCAGATGCTCCACGCGCAGGTCCGCGCGCTCCACCCAGTCCGGGTCCACCCCGATCAGTGCGCCGATGCGGGCCGCGGCTTCCTGCGTCTGCTCAGGTGCCAGGCGCAGACCGGCCGCGAGCAGCGCCGGGTACTCCTGCTCGGCGAAGGCCTCCGCCTCGTCGACCACGTCCTGCAGCAGCCGGCCCTCATGCTTGCCGTGCGCATGGGCGATCGCGGCATAGGTGGGCAGGTAATGGATGTACGGGCTGTCGTTGCCCTCGGAGAACACGATCGTGCCGAAGTCGAGTACCGGGGAGATCAGCGCGATCCCGGCAACGGCCACGTAGTAGCGGTCCATCAGGTGCGCGGCGACCGCGGAGGCGCGGGTGGTGCCGTAGGACTCCCCGGCCAGGTGGATCGGGGAGGTCCAGCGCTGATTGCGGCTCAGCCAGTCGATGATGAACGCGGCGATGAGATCGCGGTCGGCGGTGAGCCCGTGATGGCGATCCGGCTTCTGCCCGGGTGCGGGACGGGAGTAGCCGGTGGTCATCGCATCGACCACCACGAGATCGGCGTCGCGCAGGATCGTCTCGTGGTTGTCCAGCAGTCGGTGCGGGGGAGCGGTCGGGGAGCCGGCATCCCCGGAATCCACGCGGCGCGGCCCCAGCAGGCCCAGATGCAGCCAGACCGTCGAGGCGCCCGGACCGCCGTTGAACGCGAACATCACCGGACGCGGCCCCGCACCCTCGACGCCCTGGGCGACATACGAGACGGAGAACAGCTCCGCGTAGGCGGCGCCGCGCCCGTACTCCTCGCCCTCGGGCTCCTCCTTCAGCACCACAGTGCCGGCGGTGGCCGTGTAGTCGAGCGTCCCGTCGGGGAGTGCGAGCGAGTGCAGCGTGGTGACCAGGTGGTCCTCACGGGCGGGCTTCTCGGCGGCGGATGACGGGACGGTGGCGGTGTTCTCGTGGGTGCTGGCGGGGCGGGGCTGGTCGGTCACTCATGCTCCTTCATCGGATGCGGTGTCGGCATCGATGGTATGCGAGCTGCGCAGGGCAAGGACCAGGTGGGGAGCGCGCACCCGGGGATGGTGCCTGGTGGGGTGACCTGGTGACCTGGTGACCTGGTGGCCCGGTCGCCCGCGGCTCGTCGCGCCGCGACACGCAGGCGTGGAACGCGCGAATCCACCGATATCTTCCAGGAACGGAAGATATCGGTGGATTCGATGGCGAGCGCACGGCGTGTCTGGGGCCGGGCTCCTCCAGCGCGTCCTTCGCCGCGAGGTCTTGGCTCCTGCCCGGTGTGTCCGGGGCCAGGAAGGTGGGGCAAGGCCAGGGAGGGACGTGCTCAGTCGAGCGCCGCGATGTCGCGGGGCTCCTCCGCGCCGTCCTCGTTCTCGCGCACGACCATCCGGATCGGGTCCAGCTTCGTCCACAGGATGAAGAGGATCCCGACGATGTGCATCGCCAGTCCCGCCCAGAGGTTGGCGTTCAGCCCGCCGGTCTTCGCGGCCTCGACGGGGGTGAAGGCGAACAGGCCCATCCCCAGCAGGACCAGGCCGAACAGGCCCAGCAGGGAGCCGATGAAGTTGCGGATGTCGAAGGCGCCTGCGGTCCGGACCGCAGCGGCTTCGGGGGTGCCGGATCCGCGGTCCGCGGTCGGGTTCTGATCCTTGTGTGTGCTCATGGGTTCTCTCTTCCGTCCGCGCTCAGGCGAAGACGATGTTCAGGATGATGACCAGGACCAGGGCGATGCCGGCCATGGGGGCGGGACGGCGCCAGAAGGGCAGGTCCTTCTCCTCGGGATCCACGAGGTCTGCCTTCGGGGTCTCCGAGTAGACCAGGCCCTTCAGCTCATGCGCGGGCTTCGGGGCGGTGAACCGGGTGACGATCACCGAGACCACGATGTCGACGACGAACGCGGTCGCGGCGCTCACGAAGGCGAGGCCCTGGCCCGGCAGCTCGAAGACGCCGAAGAAGGTGGAGGCGCTCCACAGGGCGACGGCGGCGAGGGTGCCGGAGACCAGGCCGGCCCAGCCGGCCGTCGGCGTCATCCGCTTCCAGAACATGCCCAGGATGAAGGTCGCGAACAGCGGGGCGTTGAAGAATCCGAAGAGGGTCTGCAGGTAGTCCATGAGGTTCGAGAACTGCCCGGCGATCAGTGCGGTGAAGATCGCGATCACGCAGGCCGCGGCGGTCGCGATGCGGCCCACCTTCATGTAGTGGCCGTCGGGCGCGTCCTTCTTCACGTACTGCTGGTAGAGGTCGTAGCTGACCACCGTGTTGAAGGCGGAGATGTTCGCGGCCATACCGGCCATGAACGCGGCGAGCAGGCCGGCGATCGCCACGCCCAGCAGGCCGTTGGGCAGCACGTCCCGCATGAGCAGCAGCAGGGCGTCGTTGTAGGTGACGCCGGTGGCCGCGGCACCGGCCGCGTCCCCGCCCACGTCCAGCTGCTTGAACTCGGTGAGCTCGCCGACCAGGATCGCGGCGATCATGCCGGGGACGATCACGATGAAGGGGATCAGCATCTTGGGGAAGGCGCCGATGATCGGGGTCATCCGGGCGGCGGTGATCGACTTGCTGGCCATCGCGCGCTGGACCTCCACGAAGTTCGTGGTCCAGTAGCCGAAGGAGAGCACGAAGCCGAGGCCGAACACGATGCCCACCACGGACAGCACCGGGCTGTCGAAGCCGGAGAGCGCCTGGCCGGGCCAGGTGTGCAGCTGCTCCTCGCCGAGCATGCCGTCACCGGCGATGCGCTCCTTCATCCCGCTCCACCCGCCCACGCGGTGCAGGCCGATCAGGGTCAGCGGCAGCAGCGCTGCGACGATCACGAAGAACTGCAGCACCTCGTTGTAGATCGCGGCGGAGAGCCCGCCCACGGTGATGTAGAACAGCACGAACGCGGCGGCGAGCACGAGGCCCACCCACATCGGCCAGCCCAGCAGGCGGTTCACGATGGTGGCGAGCAGCGAGAGGTTCACGCCGGCGATCAGCAGCTGCGCGACGGCGAAGCTGATGGAGTTCACCAGGTGCGCCCCGGTGCCGAAGCGCATGCGCATGAACTCGGGGACCGAGCGCACCTTGGAGCCGTAGTAGAAGGGCATCATCACCACGCCCAGGAACAGCATCGCCGGGACGGCGCCGACCCAGAAGTAGTGCATGGTCGGCATGCCGTACTGGGCGCCGGTGGCGGACATGCCCATGATCTCGACGGCGCCGAGGTTGGCGGAGATGAAGGCGAGGCCGGTGACCCAGGCGGGCAGCGAGCGGCCCGAGAGGAAGAACTCGATGGAGGTGGAGACGCCGCGCTTGGCGTACCAGCCCACTCCGAGCACGAAGGCGAAGTACAACGCGATGATCGCGTAGTCGATCCACTGGGCGTCGAGGCGGAGGTCGACCATGAAGCAGTTCCTTGGGGACGGGGAGGGCGCGGTGGCGGCGAAGGCCGCGGCGGGCGCAGGTGATGCGGCATCTGGAGGTGCCGGAGCGTGACGTTACCACCGGGTAGTTCGTCATGGGCGCCGGATGCGGGCAACTGCGGGCCAGGAGGGCGGCAGTGTGGTGCTTACCGCATCTGCGGGGCCCTGAGCGGGGCTCTTGCGGGGCCCGGGGCAGCGCGCGGTGAGGGGCTCGGCGGGGCTGCGCGGCGCGCCGGATCGCGCCCCCTTCTCAAATCGTGAACGTTCACGGTAGCATCCTTGCCATCCACCGGATCGACGCTATGCTCGGGTGGAATTCACCGACGAATTGTGACAGGGAGAGCGATGACGCCACGTCTTTCACGCCGAGCCGCGTTGGCGGGGGGCGGAGCGGCAGTCGCCGCCGGCCTCGCCGCCTGCGCGCCGCCTAACCCCGGTGAGGTGAATGCAGCACCCACCATTCCGCCCGCGGAGGGCAAGGTGCACCTCTCCTACTGGGCCTGGCTCAAGGACCTGCAAAACGTCTGCGATGTCTTCAACGAGTCGCAGGACCGGATCCAGGTCGACGCCACCTGGATACCCGGGGGCAACACCGGCGGCTACGCGAAGATCCTCTCCGCCATCGCCGCCGGCGGCGGCCCGGACATCGCCCAGGTCGAGCTGCGCCAGATCCCCGAGTTCGCCCTCGCCGGCGCCCTGGTGGATCTCTCCCGCTACGGCTTCGACGAGCAGGAGTCCCTGTTCGATCCAGGAGCCATCAGCCAGGCGAAGGTCGGCGACACCATCTGGGGCGTCCCGCAGGACACCGGCCCCGTGGCCACCTTCTACAACCGCGAGGTGCTCGAGGAGGAGCTGGGCCTTTCCGTCCCCGCCACCTGGGATGAGTTCTACGAGACGGCGGGCATCGTCTCCGAGGCCGGCAAGATGCTGATCAGCCTGGACCCCTCCGACGGCTCCCACCCGATCGCCTGGGTGATGCAGGCCGGCGCGAACTGGTTCCGTCCCGAGGGTGACGGCTGGATCGTCGACATGACCGGCGACGCCTCGATGCGGGTTGCCGAGTACTGGGACCGCATCTTCGCCGAGAAGCTGGTGGGCACCGGATACGGCTCGTTCACGACCCCCTGGTACGCCGCGGCGGCCGACGGGAACGTGCTCGCCTCCATCAGCGGGTCCTGGTCCGATGCGCTGGCCAAGACCATCCCCGGCGGCGAGGGCAAATGGGCCGTGGCGCCCATGCCCACCTGGCCCGACGGCTATGCCTCGGGCGGGCACGGCGGATCGGCCGCAGCGGTCTCCTCCACCAGCGCGCATCCGGCCGAGGCGCTCGAGTTCCTGACCTGGATGTGCACCGACCCCGCCGGGATCGACGCCATGATCGAGCACTCCGGCATCGGCTGGTCCCCGGCGGCCGACTACATCGGGAAGATCCGCCAGCAGCCCGACGACTTCTTCTCCGGACAGAACTACAACGAAGACGTCATCGTCCCGATGGCCGAGGGCCAGAACCTCGAGTGGACCTGGGCACCGCTGATGCAGCGCGTCCAGGCCATCGTCGGGGACGGCATGACCACCGCCGTCACCGGCGAAGTCCCGCTCGCAGACATGTTCGCCGCAGCGCAGACGGAGATCGTCGAGATCATGCGCACCATCGGCCTGAACGCGGAGGAGGCACGATGAGATCGAGAACTGCCCCATGGGTGCTGCTGGCACCCTTCCTGATCCTGTTCATCGGCACCATGATCATCCCGATCATCATGGCGATCGGCTACAGCTTCACCCGGGTCGAGCGCAAGGGCCTGCTGGGCGAGGGCGGTACCGAGAGCGTCTTCGCGGGCCTGGACAACTATCTCGCCGCGCTGACCAACGTCAACTTCATCGAGTCGATCGGGCGCATGATCCTGTTCGGCGTGGTGCAGGTGACCGTGATGATCGTGGCCGCCACGATCCTGGCGCTGCTGCTGGAGAGCGCCTCGGCGAAGTGGCCGGGCTTCTTCCGCGCCACCTACTTCCTGCCCTACGGGATCCCCGGCGTGATCGCCACGATCCTGTGGTCCTTCCTGTACATCCCCGGTCTCTCGCCGATCATCGACGTCCTCGCAGTGGTCGGGATCGACGTCGACTTCCTGGGCCCGAGCATGGTGCTGTGGTCGATCGCGAACATCGTGACCTGGACCTACACCGGCTACAACATGCTGATCATCATCGCGCAGCTGAAGTCGATCCCCGGTGATCTGTACGAGGCCGCGAAGCTCGACGGTGCGAGCTCGTTCCGGGTCGCGATGGCGATCCAGCTGCCGCTGATCCGCCCCGCCCTGATGCTCACGATCATCTTCTCGATCATCGGCACCCTGCAGCTGTTCGCCGAGCCGCGGCTGCTGCAGACGATGAGCGCAGGCATCACCTCGGAGTACACCCCGAACATGTCCGCCTACGCCTTCGCATTCCAGTACAACGACATCGGCATGGCGGCGGCGCAGTCCGTGATCATCGCACTGGCCGCCTTCCTGCTCTCGGCGGTTGCGCTGGGAGTCTCCAACTGGACGGAGAAGCGCTCATGAGCACCGCCGACACCACCACCACGACTCGCCCCGCAGGGCGTCGCAGGGACTCGGCCAAGGACTC
The DNA here is from genome assembly GCF_052377065.1 of Brachybacterium sp. AOP42-C2-15. Classification (NCBI taxonomy): domain Bacteria; kingdom Bacillati; phylum Actinomycetota; class Actinomycetes; order Micrococcales; family Dermabacteraceae; genus Brachybacterium; species Brachybacterium sp. AOP42-C2-15. Next base: position 48,839 of record NZ_JBQSWK010000011.1, on the reverse strand, counting down.
CCGCGCCGGTTCTCGTGATGCGGGCCGCAAGCCCACCACCACGATCATCATCACCGCACTGCTGGTGATCGTGGCGCTCTACTTCCTGGTCCCCGTCTACTGGGTGCTGATCAACGCCACCAAGTCCACCGAGGATCTGTTCGGCACCGGCGGCTTCTGGTTCGGCGAGGACTTCCAGTTGCTGGAGAACCTCCGTGCCGTGCTCGACGCCAACGGCGGCATCTTTCCCCGCTGGGGCTTGAACTCGCTGCTCTATGCGGGGGTGGGCTCGGTGCTGGCGACCTACTTCGCCACCGCCGCCGGTTACGCCCTGGCCAAGTACCGCTTCCGGGGCCGGAACTTCGTGTACGCGCTGGTCCTGGGAGGCGTGCTGGTCCCCGGCACCGCCGTCGCCCTGCCGCTGTTCTTCCTGTTCAGCTCGATGGGCATCACCAACACCTACTGGTCGGTGCTGATCCCCTCGCTGGTGAGCCCCTTCGGGCTGTTCCTCGCCTCGATCTACGCGAGCGCCGCGGTGCCCGAGGAGATGCTCGAGGCGGGCCGGATCGACGGGGTGGGGGAGCTGGGCCTGTTCCATCGCCTCGCGCTGCCGCAGCTGACCCCGGCTCTGGTGACCATCCTGCTGTTCCAGTTCGTCGCGATCTGGAACAACTACATGCTCCCGCTGGTGATGCTGGCCGACGAGAAGCTCTACCCGATCACCCTGGGCCTGGACAACTGGCGGGCCCAGACGGACCGGCTGCCGGAGTTCTACCAGCTCACCATCGGTGGCGCCCTGCTCTCGGTGATCCCGTTGGCGATCCTCATCCTGGTGCTGCAGCGCTTCTGGCGCGGCGGCCTCACGGAGGGCTCGGTCAAGGGCTGACCCCTACAGCCTGACCCTTACAGCCTGACCCATGGTCGGGCACCGATGCTCAGGCGCCGGTGCCCGACCAGCGTCATGTGGGGGCGGTGAGGCGCCGGGAGGCGTCGGCCCTTGCCACGGGCGCCTGCGCATCGTTCGATAGAGGCATGCGCACCACCTCTGCCTCCGCACACCCCGAGCTGCGGCGCCCCCAGGTGCGCCGTCGCTCGCTGCTGGCCACCTCGGCGCTGCTGCCGCCTCTCGCCCTGGGCCTGGCCGCGTGCGGAGGGCAGGATGAGGGCGAGGGCCCGGATCTCGCCGCGGAGCTGCCACGGGCCGCGCCGGGCCCGGCGGACGATGCCGGCGGCGTCGCGATTCCCTTCACCGCGAGGATGCTCGGCGCGATCGACCGCGCGGAGGTCAACGCGGTCTGCTCGCCGCTGTCCGCGCAGGTCGCGCTCACGATGGTCGGCATGGGGGCGGCCGGGCAGACCCTCCAGCAGATGGAAGAGGTGCTCGGTGGGAGCATGGAGGTCCTCGCCGAGGGTGCGAACACGCTCTCGCAGCTGCTGGCCACCGTCGGCGACGAGGAGCGGGAGCTCGATGACGACGAGGCGCCCGAGCCGGCCCGTGCCTCGCTCGTGAACGGGACCTGGCTCCAGGAGGGCTTCGAGATCCAGGAGACCTTCCTCGAAGACCTTGCCACCTGGTTCGGCAGCGGGCTCTTCGAGGCGGACTTCACCGACGACGCCGAGCGTGAGCAGGCCCGGGAGGAGATCAACGAGTGGGTCGCCGACTCCACCGACGACCTCATCGAAGAGCTGATCCCCGAGGGCATCCTGGACTCGAACACCCGCCTCGTGCTGGTCAACGCCCTGCACCTGAAGGCCGCTTGGCCCGAGGAGCTCACGAAGGGCGGCGGCACCTTCACCACTGCGGACGGCTCGGAGCTGAGCGCCGAGATGCTCCACGGCAGCACCTCCACCTGGTACGAGGACGAAGTGTGCCGGGCGACCTCTCTGGGCACCTACGGCGAAGACCTCGCGCTCGCGCTCGTGCAGCCCACCGGTGACCTCACCGACGTCCTCGATGCCTGGGCGGAGGCCGCATCCGGGAAGGATTCTGGTCTCGCCGCCCTGCTGAGCGGGCTCGAGGACTCGCAGGCCTCCACCCAGCTGGCCGTCCCCGCCTTTGACATCGGCTGGGAATCCGCGCTCAAGGACACGCTCAAGAGCCTCGGCATGACCGACGCCTTCGGCAAGGAGGCTGACTTCTCGGGCATTACCGGCGCGGTGGACCTGGTGATCGACGAGGTGCTGCAGAAGGCCGTGATCACGATCGACGAGCAGGGGATGGAGGCCGCCGCGGCGACCGCGGTGGTGATGGCCGAGACCTCCGCCCAGATCCCTGACCAGGAGCTCGTGCTGGACTCGCCCTTCCTGTTCCTCGCCTATGAGCGCTCCACGCTCGCCCCGCTGGTGGTCGGCTGGATCGGCGATCCCACCGAGACCCGCTGACGGACAGTCCCGAGCTGCAGCGGTGCCGGCGACTAGCCTGGTCGCACGCACTTCTGGATCGTTCTCGCAATGGAGGAGACATGACCGCTGCACGCCCCTGGCCGCTCGGAGTCGACGGGATCGCCTACGGCGGGGACTACAACCCCGAGCAGTGGCCCCGGGAGGTCCGGCTCGAGGACATCGAGCTGATGCGCGAGGCCGGCGTGAGTCTGCTCAGCGTCGCGATCTTCTCCTGGGCCATGCTCGAGCCGCGCGAGGGCGAGTACGACTTCGGCTGGCTCGACGAGGTGATGGACGACCTCGCCGACGCCGGGATCAAGGTCGCTCTCGCCACTGCGACCGCCTCCCCGCCGCCGTGGCTCACCCGGAACCACCCCGAGATCCTCCCGGTCACCGAGGACGGCACCGTGCTCGGCCAGGGCGGCCGACAGGCCTACGCCGTCTCCTCGCCTCTGTTCCGCGAGTACGCGCTGCGGATGACCCGCGTGATGGCCGAGCGGTACCGGGAGCATCCCGCGCTCGCGCTCTGGCATGTCGACAACGAGCTGGGCTGTCACGTGCCCCATGACTTCTCCGACCACGCCGCCGCAGCCTTCCGTCGCTGGCTGGAGGTGCGCTACGAGAGCATCGAGGCGCTGAACCACGCCTGGGGCACCGCCTTCTGGTCCCAGCGCTACGATTCCTTCGAGGAGATCCTGCCGCCGCGCGCCGCGCCCACCTACGCCAATCCCACCCAGCAGCTCGACTTCGCCCGCTACTCGAGCGACGAGCTGCTCACCCACTACCGGGCGCTGCGCGACGTGCTGCGCGAAGTCACCCCGCACGTCCCCGCCACCACCAACTTCATGCTCTCGAGCGCCACGAAGTGGATGGATTACTACTCCTGGGCGGGAGACGTGGACGTGGTCGCCAACGACCACTACCTGATCGCGGCCGATCCGCGCGGCCAGATCGAGCTGGCCTTCGCCGCGGACCTCTCCCGTGGCGTCGCCGGCGGTGACCCGTGGATCCTCATGGAGCACTCCACCTCCGCGGTGAACTGGCAGCCCCGCAACCGCACCAAGGGTCGCGGGGAGATGCTGCGCAACTCCCTCTCGCACGTCGCTCGCGGGGCCGACGGGGTGATGTTCTTCCAGTGGCGCCAGTCCCAGGCCGGCGCCGAGAAGTTCCACTCGGCGATGGTCCCGCACGGCGGGCGCGACACCGACGTGTGGCGCGGCACCGTGGCTCTGGGCCGCGCCCTGGAGTCCCTCGCCCCGGTCCATGGCAGCCGTGTGCTGAACCGGGTGGCGCTGGTCATGGACTATCCCTCCTGGTGGGCCAGCGAGCTGGACTCCCACCCCACCCAGGCCCTGCGCTACAGCGAGGAGATGCTGCGCTGGTACACCGCGCTGTGGGACCTCGGCATCGGGGTGGACATCGTCCCCACCAGCGCTGATCTGACGGGCTACGAGCTGGTGATCGCTCCGACCCTCTACACGGTCAGCGCCCAGGAGGCGGAGCGCCTGGACGAGGCCGCCCGTGCCGGAGCGCAGGTCGTGATCACCTTCTTCTCCGGGATCGTGGACGAGAACGAGCACATCTACCTCGGGGGCTACCCGGGCGCATTCCGAGACCTGCTGGGCGTGCGCACCGAGGAGTTCTACGCCCTGCAGGAGGGCGAGATCCTGCACCTGGATGACGGCACCGCCGCGGACATGTGGAGCGAGAAGACGCACCTCGAGGGTGCCGAAGCGATGCGCTCCTGGGCCGATGGTCCGCTGCACGGCTGGCCCGCGATCACCCGCAATGCCGTGGGGGAGGAGGGAGGCGCCGCCTGGTACGTGGCCGCCCATCCGGTGGCGGAGGGGCTCGAGACGCTGGTGGCGGAGGTCGTCGGCGCCGCGGGCGTGGAACCGACTGTGCCCGGCCTGCACCGCGATGTCGAGGCGGTGCGCCGCTTCGCCGAGGACGGCACCACCTATCTCTTCGTGCTCAACCACTCCGATCGCGATCAGGTGGTGCAGGTCAGTGGTCGGGAGCTGCTGCGCGACACCGAGGCGGACGGCGCCCACACCGTGCCCGTCGGCGCTGTCGCGGTGATCCGCGAGAGCTGAGCGACTGCGGGGCGTCGGGGCGTTGCCTGCCCTGCCGCCCGCTCCTGAGACACTGATGGAAGACGTGTGACCCGAGAGGACCTTCGACGATGACTGCCCTGCTCCAGCCCACCCCGGACGGGTTCCTCCGTGACGGGGAGCCGCATGTGGTGGTCTCCGGCGCGATCCACTACTTCCGCGTCCATCCTCAGCAGTGGCGCGACCGGCTGCGCCGCCTGGTCGCGATGGGCTGCAACACAGTGGAGACCTACGTGGCCTGGAACGTGCACCAGCCGGCCCGCGACGTCACCACCTTCGAGGGCTTCGCGGATCTGGGAGGCTTCCTCGACATCGCCGCGGAGGAGGGCCTCGACGCGATCGTGCGCCCCGGCCCGTACATCTGCGCCGAATGGGAGAACGGAGGCTTCCCCGGCTGGATCCTCGCGGACCGCAACCTCCGCCTGCGCAACCGCAACGCCCCCTATCTGGAGCTGGTCGACGCCTGGTTCGATCAGCTGATTCCGGTGATCGCCCACCGACAGGCGGCTCGCGGCGGCAACGTGGTGATGGTGCAGGTGGAGAACGAGTACGGCAGCTTCGGTGACGACACGGTGTACCTCGCGCACCTGCGCGACGGTCTGATCGCGCGCGGCATCGAGGAGCTGCTGGTGACCTCCGACGGGCCGGCACGGATGTGGCTGACCGGTGGCGCGGTCGACGGCGCGCTCGCGACCGTGAACTTCGGCTCCCGTGCTCTGGAGGTGCTGGCGATGGCCGAGGAGGAGCTGCCCGCCCAGCCGCAGATGTGCATGGAGTTCTGGAACGGCTGGTTCGACCACTGGGGCGAGGGGCACCACGAACGGACCGGCGGGGACGCCGCCGGGGAGCTCGCCGACATGCTCGATCACGGCATGAGCGTGAACTTCTACATGGCCCATGGCGGCACCAACTTCGGCCTGCAGGCCGGTGCCAACCACTTCGGCTTCCTCCAGCCCACCACCACCAGCTATGACTACGACGCCCCGATCGCGGAGAACGGTGCGCTGACCGAGAAGTTCCGCGCCTTCCGGGAGGTGATCGCGGAGCATCGTGAGCTGCCCCCGCTCGAGGAGCACCTCGAGCAGCTGGAGCTCGTCGCGCAGCCGGCGACTCTGCCTGCCGGAGACGTGAGGGTCGAGAAGCTCGCCTCGTTGCGCGGCACCGAGCGGTTCACCCGCGCCGCCGAGGTGCATCCCACGCCGCCCGCCTTCGAGGATGTCGGGCTGGAGCGGGGCCTTCTGCGACTCTCCCGGGAGATCGAGATCGCGGCGGTCGAGCGTGAAGGACGCCCCGAGATCTCCCCGCTGAAGCTCTACGACCTGCATGATCGTGCCTGGGTCTATGTGGACGGGGTCTACCTCGGGGCGACCGGCGTGGTCGGCAACGAGGAGAGCGAGATCGACCCGGCCACGATCGAGCTGACCCCGTTCCTCGGGCGGCTGCTGCCCGACGGCGGGCGCCGCACCGTGCGCGTCGAGATCCTGGTGGAGAACCTGGGACGCGTGAACTTCGGACCGAAGCTCGGGGAGCGCAAGGGCATCCTCGGCGGTGTCTGGCAGACCATCCGCTTCCTCAACGGCTGGGAGGCCGATTCCTGGCCGCTTGAGGAGATGGGGGCAGAGCTCGCCGCGCTGCTCGAGGCCGCTCCCTCGCTCACGGCCGGGCCCCACTCGGCGCTCACCGCCGGGGCCGACACTGCAGCATCCGACGCCGCACCACGCGCCACTGCAGCCAACGACGCTGCAGCATCCGATGCCGACGCGCTCCCGGTGCTGGTGGGCGCGTCCTTCGAGGCGGAGAGTCCCGCCGACACCTTCCTCGACGTCTCCGGCGCTGGCCACGGGGTGGCTTACGTGAACGGCTTCTGCGTGGGCCGCTATTGGAACATCGGTCCCCAGCTGACCCTCTACGTCCCCGCACCGCTGGTGCGCGAGGGCCGCAACGAGGTGCTGCTGCTGGATCTCGAGAAGCAGCCCACGCGGCTCGCGCTCGCCGCGGAGCACCGATTCGGGCGCACCGACGACTGAGAGCACGCGCTCCTGCAGAACACTGCAGGCCCGACCGGCTCTGCTTGACAGGGTGCCCCAGATCGGAAATGCTCCCACAATACCTGTAAATCGGTTAACAACAGTTGGGCACTGCGCTCCTCACACGAAGCTGTGACGATGAAGCGGTGCTGTCCCGGCTCCTCTCGAAAGCGGTCCCCTCATGAAAGACCTCCGGATCGGCGTCATCGGCTTCGGATCCCGCCATTACCTGGCCCTGCGTGCCCACCAGCCGGGGGAGGGCTCGGCGATCACCGTCGTCGCCGACCCGAGCGAGCTCGGCAAGGCGAACGCTCGCAAAGCGCTCGGCGAGGAGATCCCGACCGTGGATACCGTCGAGCAGCTGCTGGCCGACCATGAGGTCGACGCGGTCATGATCCTCACCCCTGACTTCGCGCATGCCTCGGTCGCGCTGACCACCCTCGAGGCGGGGATCCCCACCTTCTGCGAGAAGCCCATGGCGATCAGCGTCGAGGACACCGACGCGATGCTCGCGCTCGCGAAGGAGAAGCGGGCTCGGCTGTACATCGGCCACAACATGCGCCACATGCCGGTGGTGCGCCAGATGAAGGCGATCGTCGACTCGGGCCGCATCGGCCGGGTGCGCGCGATCTGGTGCCGGCACTTCGTGGGTGCCGGCGGCGACTTCTACTTCAAGGACTGGCACGCCGAGCGTGCGAAGTCGATGAGCCTGCTGCTGCAGAAGGGCGCCCACGACATCGACGTGATCCACTGGCTCGCCGGCGGCTACACCCGCCGGGTCTCCGGCATCGGTGACCTCGCCGTCTATGGCGACATTACCGATCGGCGCGACAACTCCGACCGCCTGATGCGCGACTGGTACGACGCCGACATCTGGCCACCCACGGCTCAGAAGGAGCTGAACCCCGTCATCGATGTCGAGGACATCTCGATGCTCAACATGACGCTGGACAACGGCGTGCTCGCCTCCTACCAGCAGTGTCACTTCACGCCCGACTACTTCCGCAATTACACGGTGATCGGGGACGCGGGCAGGATCGAGAACATGGGGGACGGCAGCGGGGACCAGATCCATATCTGGGAATCGCGCCGTTCGGGCCCCGGCCGGCCCGACGCCGTCGAGGTCATCGCCCGGGCCGACGGCGGCCACGGCGGCGCCGATCCCAGCCTGGTCGCCGAGTTCCTGCGCTTCGCCCGCTCCGGCGGGACCACCGAGGTCTCCGCCATTGCCGCACGTGAGGCCGTGGCCACCGGGGTGTACGGCGCGGAGTCGATCCGCAGCGGCGGGGTGCCGCTGGACGTGCCGCCGGTCCCGCAGGAACTGCGCGACTACTTCGACGACGGGCAGGTCTGAGCCCGGTCAGGTCCTCCGCGCAGGCGGTCCCGCTCGCTGTTGCTCCGGTCGTCGCGCAGGCGGTCGTGACGGCACCGTGGCTTGTAGCATCGCTGTCGGATCTCAGCCCGCCGCCCACGGCATCGCTGCCGTGCAAGGAGCCCCGATGACCAGTGCCGTCCCCACCACTCGTCGCGTGATGCCGACCGACCTTCCCGAAGCGTGGTCCGGTGCCGCGACCTGGACTCAGACGGCCGCCGGCGCCCAGCCCTGGCGGGTGGCCCCGGCGCAGCTCGAGCGGATCATGAACGCCGAGGTCGAGGAGCTGGCACGGATCCCCAACGGGGTGCGCCTGGCGGTCGACACCGATGCCAGCGCCCTCGAGGTCGAGCTGACCACCACAGAGGCGCATGCGAATTCGGCGCGGTGCCTGGATGTCGTGGTGGACGGTGAGCTGGTGGCGACCCGGGAGGCCGGTGGGAACGTGACCGCTCGCATCGAGCTGCCGGGAAAGCTCGCCCGGGTGGAGCTCCGGCTGCCTCACGCCGCCCCGACCACTGTCCAACAGGTGCTCCTGCACTCCGTCACCCAGCTGGCCCCGGCCCCGCCCCGCGGCCCCCGCTGGGCTGTCCACGGCAGCTCGATCACCCAGTGCAACCAGGCAGACAGCCCCACCGGGACCTGGCCCGCGCTGGTCGCCGCCCAGAACTCCTACGAGCTCACGGCACTGGGCATGTCCGGGCAGTGCCACCTGGACCCGCCGCTGGCCGAGACCATCGGCCGCTCGCGTCCCGATCTCGTCACCCTGTGCCTCGGTGCGAACGTCTACGGCGCGAACACCTTCTCCGAGCGCAGCCTGCCCCCGGCGATGATCGGCTTCGTCGACTACGTGCGCCGTCTGACCGAGGCGCCGATCGTGGTGATGAGCTCGATCGCCGCCGGTCCCCACCGCGAGGACCAGCCCAACGCCGTCGGTCTCACCCAGCGTCAGATCCGCGACCTGGTCCATCGCAGCGTCGAGGTGCTGCAGCGCCTCGATCCGCTGATCAGCCTGATCGACGGCACCGAGATCCTCGGCTTCGACGAGATGGAGCTCCTCGGCGACCTGCTGCATCCCACTGCGGAGGGCTATCGGGTGATGGCCGAGCGGCTCGCGCCGCGGCTGGCGGGCCTGCTCGACTGAGGCACGCTCCCCGTCGCAACCGTCGCAACCGTCGCAACCGTCGCAACCGTCGCAACCGTCAGAACCGTCGGAACCGTCGTGGCACGATGCCCCCATGCGCATCGCACTCATCGGCGGCAAGGGCGGCGTGGGCAGCTCCCTGGTCGCGGCATGGCGGCACCAGCACGAGCTGACCGTCCTGGACCGCAGCACTGAACCTGTCGACGGGGTCCGCGACATCGTCGCGCCGGCTGACGATCCTGTCGCGCTCGCCGAAACGCTCGAGGGGGTCGAGGCGGTGGTCCATCTGGCCGCTCATCTGCCGCGGGGGACCGAAGCCGAGCAGCTGCCCGGCACGGCGGAGGCGATCTCGACCAACGTCGGAGCGGTGCTGCTCGCTCTGCGCATGGCCCGCCGGTCCGGAGCCCGGTCCTTCGTGCACATCAGCTCTCTGTCCGTCTTCTCCCGCTACTGCATCGACCCGGTCCCGGCCGGTGCGGCACCGGACGAGACTCTGCTGTACGGGCTCACCCAGCGCCTCGCCGAGAGCGCACTGCGGATCTCGGCCGAGGGTGAGGCGCCCACTCCGGAGGAGGGGCCGATCGCGGTGACCTCTCTACGGCTGGCGTTCCCGACCACCGCGCAGGACTGGCCGCGTTGGAAGACCCCGGTCGAGCCGGAGAAGGACGCGCAGCTGATGCGCATGGGCGATGGCACGGTGCACGCAGCGATGCATCCCGAGGACCTGGTCGCCGCCGTATGGGCTGCGCTGCACCGGGACCGCGGTGGCCGTTACGAGGCGATCGCCGTGACCTCAGCGCCCCACGCGATCGATGACGACGCGGCGCAGCAGCTGCTCGACTGGCGGCCCCGGCACGTGCTCGGTGCCGGGGCCTGACCAGGTCGCTCTCTGTGCGCGGGCCTCAGGCCGTGGCGCCGTGGGCGGTGACGACCTTGCCCGCGTAGCGGCGGCGGAAGCGCTCGATGCGGCCTGCGGTGTCTACCACGCCACCGCGTCCGGTCCAGAAGGGATGCGAGGCCGAGGAGACCTCGACGTCGACGACCGGGTACTCGCGGCCATCCTCCCAGGTCATGGTGCGCTCGGAGGTGCGAGTCGAGTTCGTGAGGAAGGCGGTCCCGGCGCTCCGGTCACGGAAGACGACGGGGCGGTAGTCGGGGTGGATGTTCTTCTGCATGAGGATCTCCTCCGTTGATGACTGAAAGTTCAACGGTGGGGCGGGGCTGAGTATTCCCGCTCGGGGGAGCACTTTTCCAGCCGACCGGGTCCGGGGCGGTTCGGACCGGTCGTCATGGGGAGGCTGGGCCGTTCAGCGCAGCGGCGGAGTGAGCGGCTCAGCGGATCTCGCAGTGCGCCGTGAGCGCCGCTCAGCGGATCGCGCAGTATGCCGCGAGCGCCGCGTCGACGTCTGCTGTTGCCACCGCTCCGGCATGGACGGGCCAGGACGCGGCGACGTAACCATCCGGTCGCACCAGGTACAGGTGGTCGTCGTGCAGTCGTCCGAGCGAGTCCGGCGGGAAGGTGAGCGGTCCCTCGATCCAGTCTGGCGCGGAGGTGGGCCGGGCCGCCACGATCCCGTAGGTGTGCAGCTGCCAGGCCATTGCGCCCAGGGCTGCCGCGTTCTCCTGCGTCGGCGGCAGTCGCAGGCCGACGGCCCGGTCGCGCGCCCAGCGCGGCGGCGACTGTCCCTTCGGGACCGCGTGGTACCGGATCCGGTACTGGCCGAGCAGCCCCGCGGCGTACGGACCGAACGGGGTGCGCAGCAGCCGCGGCGCGAGCACGGCGAGCACATCCCGGCCTCGTCGGCGCAGGAAGGCTGAGCGCCGGCCCGTCCGGGCGATCGCCCCGAAGGCACGGTCGGTCGCCCGGATCAAGGTGAGTGCGACCGGTCGACGCTCGTCCTCGTAGCGGTCCAGCGCCGCCTCGTCGAGGTGCCCTGCGGTGACATCTGCCAGCAGGTTCGCCAGGTGATGGGCATCCTGCAGGCCGGTGTTCATACCCTGACCGCCCACGGGGGAGTGCACATGGGCCGCGTCCCCGGCGAGGAACACCGGGCCCGTCCGGAACTCCGCGGCGACCCGGTGATGGACCCGGTAGGCAGAGAACCAGTCGACTCGCTCATAGCGGATGCCGAGATCCTCCCGTGCGCCGGCCAGAGCCTCCTCCTGCTCGGGGTGGGCATCGCCGTGCAGCCAGATCAGCCGCGCATGACCGTTCGGCCCCAGCGGGAAGAGGAGCGCGAAACGCTCCTGGCCGAGACGCACCGACAATGCATCGGGCGGGGCGTCCTCGACCCCGCGCAGATCGGCGACGCAGAAAGCCGCATCGTCGGTCACGCCCTCGAAGTCGAGGCCCAGCTGGTGGCGCACCGGCGAGCTCGCCCCGTCGGCTCCGATCAGCCAACGGCAGCGGATCCGCAGCGGGCCGTCCGGCCCCTCGACCAGCGCCTCGACCGGACCCTCGGCATGACCGTCGACGAGCGCCTCGACCGGCCGTTCGGCGGCCCCTTCGACCGGCCCTTCGGCGAGCCCCTCCGGTCTGACAGCGCTCTCTGCGGCCTGCACCTCGAAGGAGATCAGCCGGTGCCCGAACAGCACCGGTCGACCCTCCGTGGCGAGCGTCTCGCCCAGCAGCGCCTCGGTGCGGCTCTGCTCGAAGATCTGGGCGCCGGGGAACGGGGTCCATCCCTGCTGCCGGGCGGCGAACTCGATCCCGGCCGGGTCTCGCCCGCCGCGCAGGCGGAGGCCAGCGGCGCTCTGGCCATCCTGCAGCACAGGCTGGGCAAGTCCCAGCTGATCGAGGATCTCCATGCTCCGGGCTTGGACCACAATCGCCCGCGACTCCCGGGTGGGCCCCGGTTTCGGGTCGATGACCAGGGCGGATACTCCGCGTCGGGCGAGGACCAGGCCCGCCATCACGCCCGTCGGCCCGGCGCCGACGATCAGCACGTCGGTCTCTGTCAGTGGTGGTTCCGGCGTGCTCATCACGGTGGCACCTCGTCTCGCGGCGGCTCGAGAGCGGGCCATGATGCCACGGTAGACCCCTGCTGTGACGGCGTCACCCTGCTGATCGCCGCTCTCGGCGCCGCGGGCCTGATCCTGTCCTGGTTGCGCCGTCGCGGTGAGATGCGCAAGCACGGGGTCGCAGTCGAGCCGGCGAAGGTCTACTGGGCCAAGGCCGCCGCGGGCGTCGTGGTGCTGGGCTTCTTCGCCTACCTGCTGGCGAAGCCCTCCGGCGGGCTCCCGATCGTGCTGGCGGTCGCCGCCTGCTTCATCGGCGGCGCCGCGGTCACCGGCGGCGCCGGCAAGATCTCGGGCGCGATGATCGGTGCGCTGATCAGGGGCGTGCTGAACATCGGCCTGTCGATCCTGGCCGTGGATCCCTCGTGGCAGATGACCATCAAGGGCCTGGTGCTGCTGGCTGCAGTCGCCTTCGACCTGGTCTGCAAGAAGCGCGGGGCCGCGGTGGCCTGAACCGGCCCCCACAGCACCCTGACTCGGCCCCGGCCCGCCTGAACAGGCGGGCCGGGGCCGATTCGGATGGCCCACGGCGAGCGAGCCGTAGGTTGCTCTCCTCATACGGCTCTATGGGGGACGCAACCTACGGCTCGCTCTTCTGTTCAGGGCTCGGCTCGGGGCTCGGCCCCCTGGGGCCCCGGCTCAGCCGGCCAAGCTCAGCTCAGCCGGTCAGCTCAGCCGGCCCGACTCAGGCTGCGGCGCCGGCCAGCTCACGCTGGGGGTGACGCGCCTGCTGGCGCGCCAGGTGCGCCGCGGAGGACAGGTCCACCTCGACGACGGGATAGATGTTCCCGTCCTCCCAGGTGGTGGTGTGCTCCGACGTGCGCGTGGAGCGGGTGAGGTAGCGCAGGCCCGCGCTCTGGTCACGGAAGACGACGAGATGCGGCTGGGGGGACTGCATTCGATGCTCGGGATTCATGGTCTGGTACTGCATGGGACTACTCCTTCGAAGTCGGCCCTGGGCCGACGGATGTCTGGGTCCGGCAGGGTGCCGGGATGCGCGAGGTGCGCAGGATGCGAGCTGTCCGCTGGGGCGGACGTTCGCTGGCCGGGCGCCGCTGGGGCGGGCCGTGGCCGGTGGCGCGCACCGGTCGCGAAGCTCCACGGGAGGCCGCCGAGTCGGCGGGATGGAGGCGGTGCGAGGGCGCAGGCCCTGCGAGGCGAGCTCGGGGTGCGCTGCCGTCATGGCAGTGCGCGAGCTGCGGGGTTCGCAGTGATCGAGTGGACGGGTCTCACGTCCAGGTGGCGGGATTCTCCGCCAGGTGACGACACGTCGTCGGTCCGGCTCACAGGCTCGACCACCCATGAACTCGTAGGACGCTACCAGGGAACAACCGGGAAGCCCAGTGCTTTATTCCCGACGCCATATCCGTGGCGGGATCTGATGTTGCAATCACCCCTGGCGGAGCGATGACTCCTCGCCAGTGGCGCGTCGCACGAAGGCTCGGTGCGCGGCGATGATCAGCCACAGGAGCACCCCGACGCTGATCAGCCCGATGGCGATGTGCAGCACGCCGTTTGTGGTCGCATCCCAGGCGGTGTGGAGGATGATCGCGCCGACGTAGGACACGACCAGGGCGAGCACACCGCGACCCTTGTGGGTGGTCTCGACCAGGTACCACAGCGCCGCGCAGATCGAGCCGGTCCAGGCCACGTGACCGGCCGGCACCAGGATCCCGCGCAGCACCAGCGTCGCATCCAGCGCCCCCAGGCCGCCGTTCTTCGACAGCAGCGCGTTGAAGCCGTATCCCATGGTCTCGAGCACTGCGAAGCCTGTGGCCGAGGCGATGCCGATGACGATCCCGCCGCCGCGGGTGACCCGGTGGGCCAGCGCCAGCACGATCAGCGGCACCACCAGCTTCGCCGACTCCTCGATGATGCCGACCAGCAGGATCGACGCCCTGCCGAGCACGAGTCCGGCGATGGCCTCCTCAAGACCGGCGGCGCAGATCCCGAACAGTCCGCCCAGCACGGCGGTGAGCAGCACGATCCGGGTGGGCACGAGCGCGCCCACCTTGCTGGACTGCGCCAGCAGCAGCACCGTGAGCGGGATCGTCGCCGCGCCCACCAGCAAGATGGTGGGCAGCAAGGTCGGGTTCCTGGTCAGGAGCATGATCGTAAAAGTCGCGAGATAGGCGAGGATCCCGATGCCCAGGGTGAGGAGCCACGAGAACCGCAGGTACCAGGGGTATGCGACGGGGGCCGATGGGTGCGGCGCTGTGACGGTGGGCCGTGATGCGTCAATGGGCTGGGTGGACATCGCCAGATCCTTCGTCCAGTCGCGGGAGGCTCTCGCTCACCCGGGGTGAGGCGTCGTCATCGCGGCGGCGTCAAGGCCAGTATGCGCCTGTGGTTCCTGTCCTGAAGGCCTTGTGGCGTGTGAGCCGGGGAACGTGGTGGCGCGAGTCGGGGAGCCCAGGGGGGATCAGGGAGCATCGTCCTCCCGGTGCCCCTTTCGCGCCTCCGGGTCCACGAGCATCAGCACGTCCGCCGGTCCGCCTTCGGCGCCGAAGGCGTGGGGCAGCATCGTGTCGAACTCGGCGGACTGGTTGGTGCCGACCCGGTAGCGACGCTCGCCCAGCAGCAGGGTCAGCGTCCCGGAGAGGACCACCAGCCATTCGTGTCCGGGATGGGCGCGCATCCGGGACAGTTCCGGCGGCGGACCGGTCACTCGCCTGCGCAGGATCACCGAGTCGGGGGAGTGGCGGATGCGCCAGCGGAGCGTGTCCAGGCCGTGGTCGGAGCTCGGGTGGGAGACCACTTCCTCGGTCTGCATCTCGACCAGCTCATCGAGGCCGGTGTCCAGCGCCCGAGCGAGCGTGACCAGCTGATCGAGCGCCAGGCGGCGCTGCCCGTTCTCGATCCTCGACAGCGTGGAGGGGCTGATGTGGGCACGGGCGGCGAGTTCGCCGAGCGAGAGGCCCTGGGCGTGGCGCAGGGCACGCAGCCGCTGGCGCACCAGGCCATCCACACCCTCAGAAGTTTGCGTCATGGGCAAGATGCTATGCAGGCGCGGCAAGGCGTGTCTAGCGTGGCGAGCATGAACGCACCTCACGCTCTCCAGTCCCAGTCCCAGTCCCAGTCCCAGTCCCAGTCCCAGTCCCAGTCCCAGGGTCTGCCCGCCGAGCTCGTCGACCTCGCCGTGATCGGCGGCGGGGCCGCCGGCCTGAACGGCGCGCTGATGCTCGCCCGCTCCCGCCGCAGTGTCGTCGTGATCGACTCCGGCACCCCGCGCAACGCCCCGGCCGAAGGGATCCACGCCCTGCTCGGCAACGAGGGCACCCCTCCGGCCGACTACCTCGCCCGCGGCCGCGCCGAGGTGCGGCAGTACGGCGGGCTCGTCGTCGCCGGGGAGGTCGCCTCCGCACGCGCCGCCGCACCGTCGGCGGAGGGCGACCTGCGGTTCGAGATCGTCCTCGCCGACGGCCGCACCCTCACCGCGCGCCAGCTGCTGGTGGCCAGCGGGATCCGCGACGAGCTGCCCGAGATCCCGGGACTCGCCCAGCACTGGGGGCGCGGACTCGTGCACTGCCCCTTCTGCCACGGCTGGGAGGTGCGCGACCAGGCGATCGGCGTGATCGCCACCCGGCCCGCCTCCCTCCACCAGGCGCTCATGTTCCGCGCCCTCACCGAGGACGTCACCGTGTTCGCGCCCGGGATCGAGATCGACGACGATGCCCGCGAGCGCTGCGAGGCGCTCGGCATCACCGTGCGCGAGTCCCCGATCCAGGAGATCGTCGCGAGCGAGGATGGCGGCATCACCGGGGTGCGGCTCGAGGGCGGCGAGCTGGTGCCGCGCTCCGTGCTCACGGTCGCGACGGTCATGACCCCGCGGCTGGACGGACTCGAGGACCTCGGTCTCGAGATCGAGGAGCTGCCCGGCGGGATGGGCCAGAAGATCGCCACCGGCTTCGCCGGAGCGACCGAGGTGCCCGGGGTGTGGGTCGCGGGCAACGCTGCGGACCCCATGGCGCAGGTCGGGGCCTCGGCCGCGGGCGGTGCGCTCGCCGGCGGGCACATCCAGGGCATGCTCGTGATGGCCGACGCCGACGCGGCGATCGCCGCGCACCGGGCGCGCCGCGCCGCCTGAGCCCGGCGCGCCGCCTGAGCACGCCGCGCCCCGTAGAGCGCTCGCGCGGTCGGTGCGCACGGTCGAACGTTGCAGAGCTGGCGGAATGGAGGACGCGGGACCCATTCCCCCGCCTTTGCAACGGTGGAGCGTGACCGGGTGAACTCAGCGTGACCGGGGTGCTCAGCGTGACCGGGTGAACTCAGCGTGACCGGGGTGCTCAGCGTGACCGGGGGAGCTCAGCGCACCCGGCGCAGGCCCCGCTCACGCAGCACCAGCAGGCCCAGGGGCACCAGGACCAGCGCGGCGCCCACGGCGCCGACCAGCAGCGGCCCCTGCACCCCGAGCCCGCTGCCGAGAGCCGTCCCCGCCAGTCCGGTGCCGATCGCCGTGCCGAGGTTGAACATCGCCGTCGGCATCGAGGTGGCGAGCGTCGAGGCCTCGCCGCCGTAGCGGTTCGCGAGCCCTACCAGCACCGGGTTCGCCGAGAGGCTCACCAGCCCCAGCAGCACGAACAGGAGGAGCATCAGCGCCGGCTGCGCGGGGAGCAGCAGCAGCAGGGCCAGGGCGATCACGAGCGTCGCTGCCGCGGTGAGCACGGGGGTGGCGAACGGACGGGTGTCGCCCATCCAGCCGGCGAGGATCGAGCCGACCAGTGCCGCGAGGCCGAAGCCCATCAGTGCGACCGGCACCCCCAGCTCGGGGATCCCGGCGGCGTCGGTGAGGATCGGGGAGATGAAGCTGTAGATCGACAACGCTCCGCCGGTGACCATCGCGCAGGTCGCCAGCACCAGCCACAGCCTTCCCGAGCGCAGGGACGCGAGCTCGGCCCGCACCGAGGGGAGGGCCCCGGACCTGCTCGCGGCCGGCACCATCCGGGCCACTGCCGCGGCGAGCACGGCAGCGAGCACGGCGAGCAGCCAGAAGGTGCCGCGCCAGCCGATGAACTGCCCGACGAGCGCCCCGAGCGGCACTCCGAGCACGTTGGCGACCATGCCGCCGCCCAGCATGATGCCGAGCGCGCGGGAGCGGATCCGAGGTCCGGTGGCGTCGACGGCGGCGACCGAGGCGACCGCCCAGAACGCTCCGGTGGCCACGGCGGTGACGAAGCGGGTGCCCAGCAGCACGCCGAAGCTGCCGGTGAGCGCACCGACGGCGTGGCCGGCGGAGAAGATCACGAGCGCTGCGGTGAGGGTGACGCGACGGGGCACGCGCAGGGTGGCCAGCGCCATCGTCGGCGCGCCGAGGATCATCCCGACCGCGAAGACGGTGATCGCGTGGCCCGCCTGGGCGACGGTCACCGAGAAGTCCCCGGCGACCGAGGTGAGCAGGCCGGCGAAGACGAACTCGGTGGTGGCCATGAGGAAGGTCCCGGCGGTCAGCACGTAGATCACCGGGGGCAGGGCGGTCGGTGCGGCAGAGGTCGAGGTGGGCGGGAGCGTCGCGGTCAAGGAGGTGCCTTTCGGGGGCGGAGAGAGTCCGGGGGCGGAGAGAGCAGGGAATGGGCGGAAGGTCAGAGGGTGAGCAGCACCTTGGTGGCACGCCGCTCGTCCATCGCCCGGTAGCCCTCGGCGGCATCGGCCAGCGGCAGCGTGAGGTCGAAGACCTTGCCCGGGTCGATCTTCCGGTCCCAGACCAGCTGGATCAGCTCGGGCAGGTAGCGGCGCACCGGAGCCGGCCCGCCATGGAGATGGACGGCGGAGAAGAACAGCTCACCGCCCGGCAGCTGGACATCATGCGAGACGCCCACGAAGCCCACGGAGCCGCCGGGGCGTGTCGAGCGGATCGCCTGCATCATCGACTCCTGGGTGCCGACGGCCTCGATCGTGGAGTGCGCGCCGAGCCCGCCGGTGAGCTCTTTCAGCCGGGTCACGCCCTCGTCACCGCGCTCGGTGATGATGTCGGTCGCACCGTGCTCGCGGGCCAGCGCCTTCCGGTCCGGGTGGCGGCTGAAGATGATGATGCGCTCGGCGCCCATCTGCTGCGCGGCCAGCACTCCCATCAGGCCCACGGCGCCGTCACCGACCACGGCGACGATCCTTCCGGGGCCGGCCTGGGCGGCGTCGGCCGCGAACCAGCCGGTGCCCAGCACGTCGGAGGTGGCCAGCAGTGAGGGGATGAGGTCCGCGTCGGGCCGGCCGGGGGTGGCGACCAGGGTGCCGTCGGCGAAGGGGATCCGGGCCTTCTCGGCCTGGGTGCCGATCGCGCCGTCCACGAAGATGGCGTTCACACAGCGGGAGGGGTGGCCCTCGAGGCAGATCTCGAGTTCCTCATGACCCGCCGCGCGAAGGTCACCCCGCAGCAGGCGGGACTGCCCGCAGGCGGCAACCGGCGCGTGGCGGGCCTGCGCCGCAGCGAGGTCGCGATGCTCGCCGGGGTCAGCGTGGAGTACTACGCGAAGCTCGAGCGCGGCGCGATCGCCGGCGCCTCGGCCTCCGTGCTGGACGCCGTCTCCACGGCCCTGCAGCTCGATGAGACCGAGAGCATCCACCTGCTGGATCTGGCACCTGCGGCCGACGGGATCCCCACCTCCGGCAGGCCTCGACGGCGCAGCGCCGCGACGCCCGCCCCGGTGCGGCCCGGCCTGCAATGGGCACTGGACTCCCTCACCGACGGCGTCGCCTTCGTGCGGGACCAGTACCAGAACCTGCTCGCGACCAACGAGCTGGGACGCGCCTTCTACGCTCCGCTGATCGGGGACGGCGAGGGCGGGCGCTCCCCGAACCTCGCCCGCTTCCAGTTCCTCGATCCGGCATCGAGGGACTTCTACCCGGACTGGGACCGGTTCGCTGAGATGTGCGTGAGCAGCATGTGGGTCGAAGCGGGCAAGATCCCGCATGACGCGACCTTGCAGGACCTCGTCGGAGAGCTCTCCACCTGCAGCGATACCTTCCGTCGACTGTGGGGCGCACATGACGTGCGCACTCACGGCTCCGGCCTCAAGCGGTTCGAGCATCCGGTGGTCGGCGAGCTGACCGTCACCTATGAGGAGCTCGCCATCACGGCGGAGCCCGGCCGTGCCGTGATCGTCTACTCCACCGAGCCCGGCTCGCAGTCCGCGCAGCGCATGCGGCTGCTCGCGAGCTGGGCCGCGACCCAGCGCGCTGAGCGCGCGGACGCCGCGGCGGCGCCACCGGCGGCCTCCGGCCCCTCCGGCACCCCCAGCGCCGGTGCGACTCCCGGGTCGCCTCCGGGCAGTCGAGGGGTTCCGACGGTCGGATAGGGTGCTGTGCCTGGGCCCAGCGATGCCGCAGCCGGGTGCCGGAGCCGGACCGGGGGGGCGATGGAAGCCCAGCCCCCGCGCGGATCGTCGACGACAAGGACTCCCATGCCACGCGCCCTCGCCCCCGGACAGCGCTCACGGATCCACGTGCTCGACGTGGAGACCGGGGAGGACCAGATCCTTCACGAGTCCGAGGCGGTGCTGTACGAGGCACCGAACTGGACGCTGGACGGCGCCGCGCTGATCCTCAACGGCGACGGCCACCTGTTCCGCCTCGACCTGGACGGCGGTGGGGACCTGGACCGCCCGGACCGGACCGGCGGTGCACCGCAGCGGATCCCGCTCGAGGGCATGGAACCCCTGAACAACGACCACGTGCTCGATCCCGACGGGGAGCACGTGTTCGTCTCCGCCGACGACAGCCACATCTACCGAGCCCTGCTCACCGGTGGCCCCGCCGAGCAGATCACCCTCGGGGACGGGCTCCTGCACTACCTGCATGGCGTCAGTCCCGACGGTGCCACGCTCGCCTACACCGGCGTCCAGCGGCGCTCTGACGGGTCCTGGGTGCCTCCGAACCTGTTCACGATCCGCGCTGAGGGCGGGGAGAGCACCCAGCTCACCGACAACGAGTTCCCCGACGACGGCCCGGAGTACTCCCCGGACGGGGCCTGGATCTACCTCAACTCCGAGCGGTCCCGCACCGTGGCCGGGCACGCCCAGCTCTTCCGCATGCGCCCCGACGGCACCGGGATGGAGCAGCTCACCGATGATGAGCGCGTGAACTGGTTCCCGCACCTCTCCCCGGACGGTGCCCGCCTCGCCTACGTCAGCTTCCCGCCCGGCACCGAAGGGCACCCGGCGGATCGCGAGGTGATCCTGCGCCTGGCCGCGGCCGACGGCAACGGGATCCGTGATCTGACCGCCGTGTTCGGTGGGCAGGGCACCATGAACGTGAACAGCTGGGCCCCGGACTCCCGCCGGATCGCCTACGTGGACTATCCGCTGCAGGGCTGATCCCTGACCCGGCGACCGGTCAGTCGCGCGGTGCGTCCGTCCACGGGCGCTGCGGCGCGACGGCATCGATGCGGTCCCGCCGGATCCCGTCCGGGCCGCTGACGACGTTCGAGGCGAGCGGAATCTGGTGCGAGGCGCTCTCGAGGATATGCATGAGATAACCGGCGGTGTTCGGCAGCGCCACCACGTCGCCGATCGCCACCCCGCCCGGGAAGCTCAGGCGCCGGCGCAGGATCAGCTCGGCCTCGATGCAGTAGGCGCCGACGAGGAACGCTTCCACCGGGGCCGACGGCTCCCCGCCGGTCCTCACCAGGATCGGGTCGACCAGGAAGTCGTCGGAGGTGGAACGGCACTGGGTGCGGTTCATCTCCAGCCCGATCAGCGGGATCCCGTCGCTGGTGGTGGTGCGCTGCACGGTGCGGGCGAGGGTCATCCCGCAGCCGTCGAGCATCGACCGACCGGGCTCGCAGCGCAGTTCCAGCTCCCGCTCCCGCAGCGCGTCGGCGGCGCGGACTCCGGGCTGCACCTCCGCTCCGAGGAGAGTGCGCAGCCACTGACCGCGCACCACCTGCTGGTGGTAGGGATAGACCTGCCGCAGCGGCTCCCCGCGCCAGGTCAGAGAATCCGTCGGATCGTCGCTCTGCTGGTCGTGGGCCTCCCAGAACGCCGCCCACTGCTCGGCATCATCGAGGTAGGACATAGGGATCCCGCCGCCGATGTCGATGAAGCTCACGGGGTGTCCGCTCGACCGCAGCGAGTCGACCAGGCCGAGGGCCTCGCCGAGGGCGTGAGCCCGAGCGAGAGGGTCGTAGCCGTGCAGGTGGAAGTGGATCCCCTGGATCTGGAGTCCGCCGCGGGAGACCTCCCGGGACCCGGCCCAGCCCTGCCAGGTGGAGGCGGATTCGCCGAAGCGGGTGGGACCCACGACGTCGCTCGGCGTCGGTGCGAGACGCAGCGCGACGGGCCGCGGCGGGGCGAGCGGCTCGCGGGCGATCTCTGCCTCGACGGCGGCGGCCTCGTCGAGGTTGTCGAGGACGAGCATCGCTCCGGAATCCAGCGCGAAGCGCAGCAGCGGGGCCGGCTTGATGGCGGCGGTGACGACCACGTCGCCGGCGGGCACGCCGAGGTCGAGGACCTGGGAGAGCTCGCGATGGCTGCCCACGTCGAGTCCCAGCCCGGCCGCGTGCGCGGCGCGGACCAGCCCGAGCGTCTTGTTGGCCTTGCGGGCCACGAAGATCCGCAGGGCGACGCCTTCGGATTCGGCGACGTCTGACAGCTCGGCCGCGTTGCGCGCGAGCGCGCTGAAGTCGTGCACGTTCAGCGGGCTGCCGTGCTCCTCGAGCAGCGCCGCGCACGCCGTGGGATCCGCGAGCAGCTCCTGCATCCACGGCTCGAGCCGTGCCGACAGGGACGGGATGCCCTGGCACCCCGTGCGCAGGTCGTCCCCCTCATGCAGGGCGTCGTTCGTCGGGAGGCCATCTGTGCGCGGTGCGGTCGTCATTCCCTGGTCTCCCGGTGCGTTCCGGCGGCGACCTTCGCCGCGGTGGCGTATGCAGTGGATTCTCCCGGCACACCGGCCTCGGCCGCAGGTTCGCCCACGGGTGAGACGAGGGTGCGTGCGAGGCGAGCGGCCCAGTGCCGGATCTCGGTGTGCAGGTGCCGGTTGAGGGTGTCGTGGCCGATCACGTGGTCCTCCGTCGGGCGGCCGAGCAGCGCGAGCCCCTCCGCGCGGCTCCCGTCGGCCCGGCGCGCGGTGGCGTCGGGATCGACGACCGCCCCGCGTCGTCCCGGGCGGACGCTCACGAGACCCGATCGGAGCAGGTTCTCCGTGAGCTCGTCGGTGATCCCGAGGACCCCGGGCGGGGACAGCACCGCATCTACCACGAGGTCCGCGGCCCCGGCACCCTGCGGGATCCCCTGGAGACCGCGGGTATCGATCGCGGTGCCTGCATCGAGCCAGGACAGGTCCACCGCACCGGAATCGAGCATGGCCAGCAGTTTGCGGGCATTGACCAGCGGCGGACCGAAGGCGAAACGCTCCAGCACCTGGGCGGTGCGGCGAAACGCTTCCCATTCGCCCGCAGTCATGTCGCTGCCGCGGAGGCCGGCGGTGAGCAGCGGGTAGAGCGCGGACCAGGTGCGGCCCAGCGCCCAGGCGGGGCCCGGCGCACGGGCCCCCTCCGCCACGGCCACGCTGCGGCGCAGGGCGCGCTCGGCGCGGCCCGGGCCGGAGGGAAGATCGGGCTCGGCACCGGTGGCGAGGGTGTGCTCGACCGCGCGGTACCGCTCGGCGGCGGAGGCGCCCGCTCCCCGGATCATGGCGGTCGCGGCATCGAGCACCACATCGAGCACCACATCCGGGGCGATCTCCCCCTGGGAGCTGGTCGCTGCCCGGAGACGCCGCTTCCCGTCCTCGATCACGGCGGCGCCTGCGGGAGGCAGCGGCGTGCCGGGATCGGGTTTCGCGTCCAGCAGCAGGCCGTGGCGCGCGGTCGGGAGGATGGTGGCTGGCTCCTCCGCTCCCCGGAGGTGGACGATCGTCCTCTCATGACGGGGATGCGGGTCGAACCTGCCACCCCGCCCTTCGGTGAGGGCGAGCGCGGCGTCGAGGAAGGTCAGGGCCGCGCCTCGGACCGCCACCCGGGAACCGGGCGGGACCTGCTCGGGGCCGAGCATGGCCTCCACCGGCAGCACGGCAGGTCGGAGGGGGAGCGGGCCGGTCCACGACCTCGCGAGCGCGCCGAGGTGGCGGGCAGCGTGGCCGGTGGCCAGGAGCACCTCGTCGAACCGATCGAGCAGGGTGGGCGCCGCGCGCCCGGGCGACGAACCGTCGGCCGTGGCGTCCCATGACTCCGCGCCGTCGGCCGTGGCGGGCTGCTCGATCCCGACCCGCCACCGTCCAGCATGGGGCTCCACCGAGACGACCTGGCAGCGGTGGTGGCGCAGGGTGCCGACCCGGGACAGAGAGGCCTCCATCCATGCCCACCGCTGTGTGAGATAGGCGCCGACGACGGCCCGCGGCGGGTACGGATCCTCGGCGAGCCCGGGGTGCTCTCGGCGCACCCAGGAGGGGAACGACGTCCCCGTCCCGGTGGCGGGCGCATCGAGGATTCCCGCGGTGACGTTCAGGCGGAGGTAGGGCGGTTGGTCGAGGGCGTAGGCGGCGCCGGTCCCGGGAAGCCCGGCGGGGTCCAGCACGGTCACGTCCACGATGGCGGCGCCGGGGGTCTCGGTGCTGACGGCCCCGGTGCCGGCGGCGAGGTCTGCGGTGAGGTGCGCCGCGAGTGCTTCGAGGGCGAACAGCGCCTTCGGTCCCGCTCCCACCACGGCCAGCCGTCGCCGCGGGCCGGTCGCGTCGGGGCCGGTCCCCGGCGTGTCCTGGGTGCTCATGGACGCCCTGGTCCTCCACGTCGCGCGGTGGCCTGCCGGGATGCCGTGGCCTGCAATGATGCGGTGGCGTCGGTCAGGGCGTCGGCGTCGGCCCCGAGGGTCCGCTCGACCCAGTCGTCGTCGTAGACCGTGCTGAGATAGGGCACGCCGCCGTCGTGGACGATGAACGCCACCCGCGAGCCGGGTGCCAGCTCGGGAACCAGGGAGCCCAGCGTGTGGACGATGCCGCCGGTGGAGGCGCCGGCGAGGATGCCCTCGCGGCGGGCCAGCAGGCGCGCCCCGACCACGCAGTCCAGCCCGCTGACGCGCACCACGCGATCCGGATCGACCGTGCGGGAGATGTCGGTGACCACGCCCGCGCCCAATCCGGGCAGCGGGCGCGGTGCGGCCGTGCCCCCGAACAGGACGCTGCCCTCGGCGTCGACCGCGACCGTGCGGGTGTCCATGGAGTTCTCGCGGAGGTACGCGGTGCACCCGGCGATCGTGCCGGTGGTGCTCACCGCCGCCATCAGCACGTCCAGGCGGTGATCGGTGGCCTCGGCGATCTCGGCCATGGTGCCGGCCGCGTGCGCGCCGGGGTTCGCGGGATTGCCGTACTGGTAGAGGTTCACCGCACCCGGGATCTGCTCGAGCAGCTGCTCGACGCGATGCAGGCGGGCGGTGAGCAGGTCCCCGGTCTCCGGATCGGGCTCCGTGACCATCTCGACCTGCCCGCCGAGCGCCCGGATGGTGGCCACCGTGGTGGCATTGGTGCGGGAGTCGACCACGCACACGAAGTGCACCCCGTGCGTGGAGCACACCCGGGCCAGGGCGACCCCGAGGTTGCCGGAGCTCGACTCGACCACCGTGCCCCCTGCCTCGAGGTGCCCGCGCGCGAAGGCATCGCGCACCATCGCCAGGGCCGGACGGTCCTTGGTGCTGCCGCCGGGATTGACGGACTCGAGCTTGGCGAGGATCTCGATCCCGGAGTCCGGGAACAGGCGGTCGAGACGGATCAGGGGGGTGCGGCCGACGGCGGCGGAGATGCCGACGGTGATGCCGGGAGCGACGTCGCTGGGCGTGCTGAGGTCGGGCTCCGGGGCCGGCTGCGCGAAGTGTGTGGTCACGATCGTCAAAGTACGGCATCGCGAGGCTCGTGCCGAGGTGTTCTCGACCTTCTCTGGTATCGCTTCGCGCGACGGCTGGAGGACGGTGGGTGTGCTAGCAGGAAACCGCCCCAGGCGGGAGGCGCGCGGGCGGGATGCCGGTGCACCGGAGACCCTCGCTCCCGGGTGGGCATCGGTACCGAACGGTCGGTTCCGCACGCGGGACAGGAGGAGGCTTGTACCGTCGGAGGGGACAGCACCGGCAACGCGGGAGGATCCCTGATGACCGACGACACCCTGGCCCTGGAGGACGTCGTGGACACGCTCCGCGACGCCGACATCGTCATGCTCACCACCGCACTTCCCAACGGCAAGCTCCTGTCCCACCCCCTGTCCATCCAGGGCGTGACCGATGACGCGGACGTCTGGTTCTTCGTCGGACTGCAGGGTGGCCAGGCCGAGGCGCTGCGCAGCGGCCCGCAGGTGAATCTCTCGATCTCGCAGGCAGGGTCGTGGCTGTCGGTGGCCGGGAGCGCGGAGTTCATCGAGGACCGTGCCCTGGTCGAGCAGCTGTGGACCAAGGGGGCGGAAGCCTACTTCCCCGGCGGTCCGGAGGACCCGAGCCTGGGACTGCTGCGGGTCAGCGGCGAATCCGCGCAGTTCTGGGGCCTGCCCGGCGGCAAGGCCGCCGGGCTCGCGCAGATCCTCAAGGCGAAGGTGGCCGGGGAGCGCCCACCCGGCGGCACCGCCACGACCGAGCTCTGACCACGGACGCCATGGGCGACCCGGGTGCCGGCGAGGGGCCGGAGCGGACCGCCGACGGTCGATACATCGTGGTGCGCGGCCGCCGGTGGCGGGCCACCGACCCCGATCTCCCCGAGGAGATCACCGGCCCCCTGCGCTCCGAGCTGGGACGGGCCCGCTCCGCGATCGGCAGGTCCCAGGACCCCAGCGAGGTGCGGGCCTGGCGCGACCGGGTCCAGCTCGCCAAGGAGGGCCTGGGGGAGCGCGGTGAGGCCTGGTGGGAGTTGACGGAGGACGACCGCGCGGAGCGCGCCGGCGAACGCCTGGATCGCCTGCGCTCCACGGACGTCACGGGGTCCTCCGCTCCGTGAGGATCGCGGGGCGAGAGATCAGACGGGCAGGCCGGTCCCGAGGGACGTCGCCCGATGCTTCGCCTCGCGACCGGCCTTGCGCCAGCCGTCGATGATGTCCCACGCAGCGACCCCGAGGATGCTCAGCACGAACAGGACCACGACTACGCGAGCTGTGTCCGGCCCGCCCCCGTCGCTGGGGAGGACGAGGCCCATGAACTCGGGATTCACCAGGAGCCCGTTGCCCAACAGGGTCAGGATCACGCTGACCCATACGACTGCGAGAGCGGTGTTGGCGACAGCCAGGCCCGTGGACCAGCCGCGGCGCAGATGGACGAGGACGGCGAGCCCGACCTCGAGCAGGAGGAGCGCGAGCATGCCGAGCAGTGCCCAGGGCCACAGCTGCGGGTGGAGGATCTGGATGTCGCGGGCGTGGCCGTCGATCTGCACGAATCCGCGGAAGCGGTCCCAGAGCACCGCGCCGATCATCAGTCCGGCGAACACCACCGAGGCGACCACCTCGGAGCGGCCCGCCCCCGTGGGGCGCGGCTCCGGCAGCTGGTCGAGGTCCCAGTCGTGACCGGTGTCCGCCCCGGTGCGCTCCAGGATGACGAACATCAGCGTCACCCAGAAGAACAGGTGCACGGTGGCGGAGATCCCCACGCTGATCGCCTGCCCGATGACCTCCCCGACCGGGGCGCCGATGATGACCTGGACGAGGGCGACACCGCCGACGGCGGAGGCGGGAACGATCGCCAGCAGGAGCTTGAGCAGCCGCCACCAGGCCAGATAGTAGCGCGGTCCCAGCAGGTGCAGCGGCCGGTCGGTGTAGCTCGCGGCGAGGGCGACCGGGTCACCGAGATCGGTGAGCACGGCGCGCTCGGCCTCGGCAGGGTCCTCGCCCTGCTCGAGGCGCGACTCGATGGCGTCGGCGATGGAGGCCTCGAGCTCGGCGCGCACGTCGCTCTGGGTCTCGAGCGGGAGGGAGTCGGTCGTGGCGCTGATGTAGCGCTCGGTCAAGGTGGTGGTCATGTCAGTTCTCCTCGGGCGTGCCCGGATCGTCGGTGAGGGAGGCGATGGACCGGGTGAGATCGACCCAGTCCTGGCTGAGGGTCTCGGCCAGGCTGGTGCCGTCGGCCGAGGTGACGTAGAACTTCCGGGGTCTGGAGTCCTCGGTGTTCCACTCGCTGGTCAGGAACCCCTGCTTCTCGAGACGCCGCAGCAGCGGGTAGAGGGTGTTGGCATCCGTGGTGAAGCCGCGTGACTCGAGCTGCTCGAGCAGGCTGTATCCGTACCCGGGGGTGCGCAGCAGTCGCAGGCACGCCAGCACGACGGTGCCGCGCCGAAGCTCCTGCAGATGGGGATCGAAGGACTCGCTCATGCCCCACACCATAGTGTGCTCGACACACCATTGTCCAGGAGACTGTGCTGTCTTGGTGGTGCTGTCCAGACGGTGCTGTCTAGACGGTGCCCTCGGGAGATGGCCCGCGGCCGCGGAACAGGAACTGGGGGGTGCCGTCGTCGGCCGTGGCGCGTTCGGCTGTGACCTCATAGGTGGCGCTGACCAGCCCGGCTGCGAGTGCGTCGCGGGGAGGGCCGTCGGCCAGCACGATGCCGTCCGCGAGCACGATCACCCGGTCGCAGTAGCGGGCGGCGAGGTTCAGGTCGTGCAGGACCACGACCGTCGCCAGGCCCCGCTCGCGCACGATCTGCAGCACGTGGTGCTGGGAGCCGATGTCCAGATGGTTGGTGGGCTCGTCCATCAGCAGCAGCCGGGGCTGCTGGGCGAGCGCCCGCGCGATCAGCACGCGCTGCTTCTCCCCTCCGGAGAGGATTCCGAACTCGCGCCGCGCCAGGTGCAGGGCGTCGACGCTGGTCAGAGCCTCGGTCGCGATCCGTAGATCCTCGCCGGTCGTCGAGCCGAAGGCCCCGGCATGGGGGACCCGGCCCAACAGCACCACATCTGCGACGCTCAGCGGGACCTCCCCGGTCAGTTCCTGTGCCATCACCGCGATCTGCTGCGCCCGCTCTCGTCCGGAGTGCTCGGCCAGGTCACGGCCCGCGAGCCGCACCTGCCCGGCGTCCGGGACCAGAGCGCGGTGCAGGATCCGCAGGGCGGTGGTCTTGCCGCTGCCGTTGGGGCCGACGAGCCCGAGCACCTCGCCGTCCGTGACCGTCATATCCACTCCCCGCAGCACCTCGGTGGCGCCGAAGGAGTGCCGGAGGCCGCGAGCCTCGAGGACCGGCACGTCCTGGGAGCCGGAGGAGGTGTCGGAGGTCATCCTTCGAGCTCGAGCAGCCACTCGTGGATCCTCTCCAACCCGTCCACCACCAGCGGCGACGCGGGCTCGGCGAAGTTGAACAGCAGCGGCAGCGCCGCCTGTTCCTGTGCGGCGCGCAGGCCGGAGAGCTGATCCTGGGCGATCATCTCCTGGGTGAGGTCCATGCCGTCGCCCTCGCCCTGGTAGAGCACGATCAGCACGTCGGGGTCCGCCGCGAGCAGCGGCTCGGCGCTGACCTCGAACACGCGCTCCGCGGTGCTGGCGAAGACGTTCTCGATGCCCAGGGCGTCCAGCTGCGCCGTGACCATCGAGCCGGCGCCGTAGGTGAACAGCGGCCCGCCGCCGAGGGAGGGGTAGAGCACCGCAGCAGTCGTGGTGGTGAGGGTCTGTGCGGAATCGGAGACCTCGGCGACGCGCTCCTGCAGCGAGGTGGTCAGGGAGTCGGCCTCCGTGGCGCGATCGAAGATCCGGCCGTAGGTGCCGATCGTCGAGTACAGCGTCTCGAAGCTCGCTCGTTCGCTCCCGCCGCCGCAGAAGATGTCCTGGACGACGACCCCGGCGCCTGCATCGGCCATCACCTCTCGGGTCACCCCGTCGGGTAGACCGAAGACGATATCTGGGTCTTGCGCGATCACCAGCTCCTGGGAGATCAGCAGATGGCCGGAGGCGTCGATGTCCTCGGACAGGGCCGGGATCGCCTCGATGCGGGCGGTGAGATCCTCCCCGTAGTAGCCGAGCGGGAAGGCCCCGGCACGGGAGACGACCTTGTCCAGCACCCCGATGCCGTCCAGCGTGGTCACCGGCGCGGATTCCAGCAGCACGATCCGCTCCGGCGGGGTCTCGAAGGTCAGCGTCGCCTCGCAGTTCGTGAGTTCGAGCGGGAAGCCTCCTGCGGCGTCACTCCCGGAGGCGCCGTCCGAGGGGGAGCCGGCGTCTCCCGCATCGGAGCTGCAGGCGGTGGTGAGCCCGACCAGCCCTACCAGCCCGGTCAGTCCGGCCAGTGCGGTGCGCCGGTTCAGGGGGCCGACGGCGGTGCGGCGGGCGGTGCGTTCCATGAGATTCCTTCTGCGGGACGGGCGACGGGGTAGGGGACGGAGCACGTCGCTCATCCCTGGCGCGAATAGAGGCGCCGGACCAGCAGGAGCAGGAAAGGGGCACCGATCGCCGCGGTGAGGACACCGATCGGCAGCTCGCGGGGCTGCATGACCACGCGGGCGAAGGCGTCGGCCCACAGCAGGAACAGGGAGCCCAGCAGAGCGCTCGCCGGGATCAGCACCCGGTGCCGCGCCCCGACCAGGCGCCGTGCCAGGTGCGGGATCACCAGGCCCACGAAGCCGATCGCTCCTGCGCCGGAGACCGCGGCCGCGGTGCACAGCGAGACCACCAGCAGGAAGCCGATCCGGGCGCGGTCCGGCGAGATCCCCAGGCCATGCGCGATCTCGTCCCCGGCGCTCAGCGCATCGAGCACCCGGGCGCCGAAGACCATCACGAGCACACCGAGCACGGCGGCGAGCACCGCGATCAGCAGGAAAGCGTTCCAACGGGCCAGGGACAGCGAGCCCAGCATCCAGAACATCACCGAACGCGAGCCCTCGGCGGAGTCTGAGGAGAAGATCAGCAGGTTCGTCACGGCCGTGAGCGCGTAGCCGACGGCCACCCCGGAGAGCAGCAGCCGCAGCGAGGTGACCCGCCCGCCGGCCCGGGCGATGACGAAGACCAGCAGCGCCGCTGCGAGCGCACCCAGGAAGGCGAGGACGGACTGCGCGTACTCCCCGAACGCTGCGCCGACTCCGAAGAGGATCGCGGCGGCGGCGCCCGTGGAGGCGCCGCCGGAGACCCCGAGGATGTAGGGGTCGGCGAGCATATTGCGCACCATCGCCTGCAGGGCGGCGCCGCTGATCGCGAGGCACGCGCCGACGGCAGCCCCCATCAGCACCCGCGGAAGACGCACATTCCAGACGATGGAATCCGTCGCGGCCTCCCACGAGACCGTCACCGGCAGCCCGAGGTGCTGGGCGATCACCTGCGCGGTGATCCCGGGGGAGATCGACACCGGGCCGACGCCGAGGCAGATCAGCAGGCTGAGCGCGCCAGCAATGAACAGACCTACCAGCACCAGGGCGGACCGGCGAGCACGAGAGCGCACCCCGAGCACATCGGGGGAGTGAGGTGGCTGGTCGGACAGGGAGGGGTCCGCCATCTCCAGGTTCCCGAGGGCTGCATGCACGATGCACCCTCCCTCCGCTAGCCGAATCACTTGCACGACCTTACAACTATCGGAGGGTCGCGCGAGGGGCCGTGCCGGAGATTGCCGGGGTCCGCACCGGGAGCCCAGCGCGGTCCCGCCGCGGAGGGTGGCTCGCCGGGACTGCTGAGGGCAGTTCAGCGGCCCCCGGCAGCCCGCTTCGGGTGGTCCGGTGCACCACCCGGAGTGCCGTGAGGATGGGTGTGGGCATGGTCGACGCCGGGCAGGTGGTCGGAGCCCAGGGCGTGCAGGATCTCGTGGGCGAGATCGTCGGCCAGCTCGTAGCGCACCTCGCGCCCGGAGCGCTGCGCCCGCACCCAGCCCGCCTCCCGCAGCAGCGCGAGCGCATGGGAGGTGGTCGAATCATGCGCCTGGATCGCCCGAGCGAGGTCCGAGCTACGGACCCCGGGATGGGCGTGCAGGCAGAACAGGATCTGCAGGCGGCGGGGGTCCGACAGCAGCGCCAACCTCTCGGCGAGCTGCACGAACCCGCTGACCTCGCCGAGGAGGCCACGCAGCTCCTCGACGAGATCCTCATCGACGGGGGCGACGTCGTCGGCCCGGACGTGCAGGGGGTGCTCGGAGGTCATGGGACCAACGTAAGCGATCGCCGCGACCTCCGCCCTACCCCGGCGCGCTGCGCACGCCGGGGTGGGGCCCGGCGCCTCAGGCGTCGGCGGGAACCCGCGCCAGCGTCGCGGCGAAGGGGTCGAAGTCGGCGGGCATCGGCTCGACCTCGGCGAAGGTCGAGCTGATCTCCACGATCGAGCCCTCGGCGATGGCGGTTTCGATGCCCACCATGATGTCCAGCACATGCGCGGCGATCTCGCCCTGCGCACGGTGCGGGACTCCGGCGCGGATCGCGCGGGCCATCTCCAGCACGCCCAGGCCGCGCCCGGTGGTGGCACCGGTGGCGGGGATCGGGGTCGGCGCCTCGCCGCGGTACTGAGTCAGCGCAGAGTCGCCGTCGAAGACGTTGGGGTCGGGGAAGGCGAGGGTCGCCTCGGTGCCGTACACCTCGACGAACCCGGTGCGGGAGTGCGGGGAGTCGAAGCTCAGCAGCACGGTCGCATTCTGGCCCGAGGCGAAGCTCAGCAGCGCTGCGACCTGGGTGGGGACGGTGACATCGAAGACCTCTCCGGCCTTGGGGCCGGAGCCGATGGTGCGCTGCTCACGGGCTTTGGAGCCGACGGCGCTGACCGAGGTGACCGGGCCGAGGGCGAGCACGAGGGTGGTCGCGTAATACGGGGCGATGTCGTAGAGCGGCCCGGCACCCTCCTGGAACAGGAAGGCGGGGTTGGGGTGCCAGGACTCGGGCCCGGGGGACTGGAACAGGGTCAGGGCGCTGGCCGGGGTGCCGATCGAGCCGTCGCGCAGAGTGCGCAGACCGGTCTGGATGCCGGCACCGAGCACGGTGTCGGGGGCGCCCCCCACCCGCACGCCCGCCTGCTCCGCCGCCTCGAGCAGGGCCTTCGCGTCGGCCGGAACCGTGGTGATCGGCTTCTCGGTCCACACATGCTTGCCCGCGGCCACGATCGCCTGGGAGACCTCCGCATGCGCGGTGGGGATCGTCAGGTTGATGACGATCTCGACCTCCGGATGGCTCAGCACGTCCTGCGTGGTGCCGGAGGCGGGGATGCTGAATTCCTTGGCGCGCTGTGCAGCGGCCTCGGGGATCAGATCACCGATGATGTGCACGATCACGTCTGGGAAGGAGGTGAGGTGCTCGAGGTACTGGGTGGAGATGGTGCCGGCGCCGATGAGGCCGACGCCGACAGGTCCGGTGGCGTGCTGAACGGTCATGAATGGATTCCTTCGTGGTGCAGAGAAGCGTGTGGCGTGCATGAGCAGAGCGGTCAGGACCGCAGGAGTGCTGGGGTGGTGGCCCCGGTCAGACGGCGGTGCGCAGGTGCGCGATCGAGTCGGCGATGCCCTCGAACATGTCCCCTGCGAAGTCATCGAACTCGATCACGCCGTAGGCGACCTGTGCGGAGGCGTCCAGGGTCTGGGCCAGCGGCATCTTCCCGGAGCCCAGCGGCAGCTGTGCGGCGGGGTCCTCGGAGAGGTCGCCGTCCTTGAGGTGCACCAGCTGCACGCGCTCGCCGAGGGTGCCCAGCAGGGTGGGGAGGTCTGCGCCGCCCACCGCCGCCCAGTAGGTGTCGATCTCGAGGATGACCTGCGGGTCCAGCTCGTCGGCGAAGAGCTCCAGGGCGCTGCGGCCCTCGAGCTGGGAGGCGAGCTCGAAATGGTGGTTGTGATAGCCGACGCGGATCCCTGCTTCGGCCGCAGCGGTGGCGCGCCGGTTGAGCGTCTCGGCGAGCGCCCGCACCTTGCCGGCGTCGGTCCAGTCCTCAGGGTTCCAGAACGGGTCGATCAGGTACTTCACGCCGACTGCCTGGGCGGCCTCGAGGACCTCGGGGAAGTCCACCTCGCCCAGGAAGGACTGGTGGGCGCTGGGGAAGTCGATCGGGAACTGCTCCCGGGCGCGCACCAGCTCATCGCGGTATTCCAGCAGGTGGTAGGGCTCGGCGTGCGTGAGGCCGAGCTCGACCAGGCGGGCGACGGTGCCGGGGAAGTCGATCGCGAGGGCCTCGCGCACGCTGTACATCTGGACGGAGATCTCCATGGGGATCCTCTCGGGGTCGGGAAGAGCGGTGGGGATGGATGGTGGGGAGAGGCGGGGCTACTTGACGGCGCCGGCGGTGAGCCCGGCGACGAAGTTCTTCTGCATCATCAGGAAGCCCACGACCACCGGGATCGACACCGCGAGCGAGGCGGCGAGAACCTGGTTCCAGTAGACGTTGGTCTGCGTGGCGTACTGCCGTAGGCCCACGGCCAGGGTGCGGGTGTCCTCCGTGGTCAGCACGGAGGCGAACAGCACTTCTCCCCAGGCGGTCATGAAGGCGTAGATCGCCACGGCCACGATGCCCGGGCGGGCGGCGGGCAGGATGATGCGCAGCAGGATGGTGAGGTTGCCGGCGCCGTCCACCTTGCCGGCCTGGTCCAGCTCCCGCGGGATGCCGTCGAAGTAGCCCACCAGCATCCAGATCGCGAACGGCAGCGAGAACGTCAGGTAGGTGATGATCAGCCCGATGCGGGTGCCCACCAGCGGGATCCCGAAGGTCGCATCGATGTTCACGAAGATCAGGTACAGCGGCAGCAGGAACAGCACACCGGGGAACATCTGGGTGGACAGCACCGTGGTCATGAACGGGCCCCGGCCGCGGAACCGCCAGCGGGAGACGGCGTAGGCGGCGAGGGTCGCCACGACCACGCTGAACGCGGTGGCGACCGTCGTGACGATCAGCGAGTTCATGAAGTAGCGGGCCAGCGGCACCGTCGACCACATCTCGACGAACGGTGCGAAGGTGATGGTGGAGGGGATCCAGGAGAACCCGGACTGCACATCGCCCAGCGGCTTCATCGAGGTGGTGACCATGACCCACAGCGGCACCGCGACGAACACGGTCAGCCCGATCAGCACGATGATCCGGAAGATCTTCTCTCCGACGGTCTCACGCATTGCGCTTCTCCTTCTTCCACTGGGTGAAGTAGAGGTACACCAGCGACACCCCCAGCAGGAACAGCAGCAGCAGCACGCTCATCGCGCTGGCCACGCCGAAGTCCCAGGACAGGAACGAGGCGTTGTAGATGTGGAAGCTGATGAGGTCACCGGCCGGAGGCTGCGCGGTGCCGAACAGCACATAGGGGGTGTTGAAGTCGTTGAACACCCACAGGAACATCACCAGCAGCAGGGTCTGGTTGACCGGGCCCAGCATCGGCAGAGTCACCGAGCGCCACTGCCGCAGCGGGCTCGCGCCGTCCATCGCGGAGGCCTCGTACAGCTCGCCGGGGACCGACTGCAGACCGGCCATGAACATGAGGAACGCGAAGGGCCACATGCGCCAGATCGCGACCACCACGACGGAGATGAAGGCGTTGTCGCCGATCAGCCAGAACGGGGCCTGGTCCATCAGGCCCAGCTGGTCCACCAGCAGATGGTTCACCGCGCCGGTGTCCCGCTGGAGCATGAAGTTCCAGGTGATCACCGCGGCGTAGAGCGGCAGGGCGTAGGGGATCAGGAACAGGGTGCGGAAGATGCCGCGGCCACGGAAGGGACGCTGCAGGGCCACGGCTGCGGCCATCCCCAGTCCCCAGCTGATGCCCACCACCAGCGCCGTGAAGGCGAGGGTGACCAGGAAGGAGTTCAGCAGCTCCTGACCGACGGGGGTGTTCAGATCCACCGCGATCTGGTAGTTCTCCAGCCCGGCGAACGGGGCCTCGGTCCAGCGGCGGATGAAGAACTTGGTCAGCTCGATGAAGCTCATCCAGAACCCGGTGGCCATCGGAACGATGTGGATCAGCAGCTCGAGCAGCATCGCGGGCGCGATGATCAGGTACGGGAACAGGTGATGGCGGGGGCGTCGGGGGCTGGGCCGGTCGGGACGCTCCGGCGGCGCCTTGGTGCCCTTCGGGGCGATCAGGCTGGTCATGGGACTCTCTTCGTCGGGGTGGCGGGCGCGCGGCGGCCGACGGGGGAGCGTGCCCCCGTCGGCCCCTCGGAGCCTCAGATGCGGATCGAGTCCTGCGCGGTCTGCATGGCGGTGACGACGTCCTCGCGGCTGACGGTGCCGCCGGTGGCGATGGTGGCGAACATGTTGTTCATCGCCTGGCCCACGGAGGTCTCGAACTGGTCCTCCCACGGCACCAGCGGCAGCGGCTCGGCGCGCTCGCCGTAGATCTCCATGAACATGGCGGCCTGCTCGGTGTCCTCGGTGAAGGTGGGCTCACCGTCTGCGAGCACGGGCAGGGAGGCGAAGGGCTTGCCCAGCTCGGCCTGCGTCTCCGTGGAGGTCATGAAGTTCAGGAACTTCAGGGCGCCCTCCACGTTCTCGGTGTCCTGCATGATCGCGAGGTTGATGCCGGCCAGGTGCGAGGCGCAGTCGCTGGGGGCATCGGCCGGGGCGGGGAAGGGGACCGCGGCGAACTGTTCCGGGGCCATCCCGTTGGATTCGATGGTCGCGTTGGCATTGTTCTGGTTGATGATCATCGCGGCCTCGAGATTGGCGAAGGCGGTGACGGACATCGTGCCGTTGTCGAACTGGGCGTTGGAGGGGTTGACGACCTTGTGCTCCTGCATCAGATCCAGGTAGCGCATGATGCCGTCGACCACGCCGTCCTCGGTGAAGGAGGGCTTGCCGTCCGCGGTGTTCAGGGCGGCGCCGTTCTGGGTGGCGTTGATGAACGCGAAGTGGTTGTTCTCCGTGTACGAGCCCGCGGCGAGGGACATGCCGTACACGCCGTTGGCCTCATCGGTCAGGGCCTTGGCGGCCTCGACCATCTCCTCCCAGGTGGTGGGCGGCTCGATGCCGGCATCCTCGAACATCTTCACGTTGTAGTACATGCCGTAGGCGAGGCCGTAGAGCGGGATCGAGGTGGGGTCGGTGTCGACCGCACCGCCGGTGGCGAGCGCGGCCGGGACGTAGCGGTCGCGGCCGCCGAGCGCCTCGAACTCGGCATCACCCAGCTCGAGCAGACCGCCGGTGGCTTGGAGGCTGACTCCCCAGGTGTTGCCGATGTTCAGCACGTCGGGACCCTGGCCGGACGTGATCGCAGTCTGGATGCGGGTCTGGAGGTCCGCCCAGCCGATCACCTCGAGGGACACCTCGATGCCGGTCTCCTCGGTGAACTTCTCCAGGACGGGGGTGAGCACCTCCTTGTCGTTCTCGAGGCTGGTGCCCTGGTTGGAGGCCCAGTAGGTGAGCTTGTCCGGGCTGTCGTTCGAGCCGCCCGAGCCGGAGCCGGAGCCGCAGGCGGCGAGGCCCGCGGCGGTCACGGCGGCGAGCGGGGCTGCGGACAGAAGTGTGCGTCGTCGCATCGGAGTTCTCCTTGGTGCACCGTCGGCTGTGACGGGTCGGATGGGTTGCGGACCGCCCGCTGGATCGCCGGCAGGTCGCTCGCTGGATCGGTGGCCGGAGTGGCTGCCGAATCGATTCAGTACTTAATCGATTCGGTCAGTATCGCCACGAGACGCATCGTGTGTCAACAGGGTGGTGCCGACGGGTGGTGACGGCAGGCTGGTGTCCGCCGGGGGCGACAGCAGAGCGGGGCTCTGGGCCGGGACTCAGCTGCCGGTGGAGGCGCGGGGAATCAGCGTCGCCTCAGCGACCTCCAGCACCTTCTCGATGTCGTCCTGGCCTTCGATCTGGCGCACCAGCAGGTCTCCGACGCTGTGCCCCATCTCGAAGGGGCGCCGGGAGAGGGCGGTGATCGCAGGCGAGGTCACCTCAGCGATCAGCGAGTCGTCCCAGCTGATCAGTCCCAGCTGGCGGGGCACGTCGATGCCGGCCTCCTGGGCGCTGCGCAGCGCGCCGATCGCGAGCAGGTCGCTCGAGGCGATGATCGCCGGCCGGGCGCTCACGGCGCAATCCGCCTGCGCGAAGGCGGAGCGCCCGCCGTCGATCGTGTAGCGACCGGAGGCCCAGCTGTGGGGAAGCCCGTGCTCGGCGCACAGCTCCTGGATCCGGGTGCGACGGCGCTCCTCGTGGGCGTAGCCGGCCGGACCCGTGAGCTGGATGCAGCCGTCGTAACCGCGCTCGAGGAGATGATCGATCACCGTGCGGGCGTCCGGCCACTCGGCAGATTCCACCCTCACGAAATTCTCGGGGCCCTGATAGTGGCCGAGCAGGCCGAATGCGAGGTTCAGGGATTCCAGCAGCGCCGGGCGAGGGTCGTCCTGGGCGAGGTCGAGCAGCACCACCCCGTCGACTCGGCGTTGGCGTGCCCAGGTGCGGAACACCTCGGCCTCCTGGCTGCCGCCGCCTGTCACGAAGCGGACCATCAGCTCATAGCCATGGGCGGACGTCGCAGATTCGATGCCTGCGGTGACCGAGGAGTAGAACGGTTCGCGGGAGACTTCCTCGGGATCCCTGACCAGCACCAGTCCGATGTTTCCGCTGCGCCCGCGGCGCAGCGCCTGAGCGCCGGAGTGCGGGGTCCAGCCGACGGTGCGGGCGTGCTCGAGGACCCGCTCGCGCAATGCGGCGCTGACTCCCGGCTTGTCATTGAGCGCGTAACTCACTGTGGCGGCAGAGATGCCGAGGTCACCGGCGATGGTGGCGACTGTCGGGCGAGTGGACTTCCGCGGCATAGGGATGCTTCCAGTTCTGACGGCGTGCGGGCCGGGCCGGAGGGGATCGCCAGCGCGGAGGGTGCCTCGGGTGGCGGGGACGCTGGATTCGCACATGATAGATCCCAGGTCTGCACCTCCTGTCAGCACGGTCAGTCAGCAAGGCCGGTCTGCACGGTCAGTGGGCAGAACTCAGGTGCGCAGGTGCGAGGCGCCGTTGAGGTCCAGGATCGTGCCCGAGGCCCACTGCGCGGCGGGGGAGGTGAGGTAGAGGATCGCGGCGGCGACCTCCTCGGCCGTCCCCACCCGTCCGAACGGGCTCTGGGCCCGCAGCGCCTCCCCGGCTGGGCCCTCGAGCTTCGCGTGCTGGCGTTCGGTGGCGATGAACCCTGGCGCCACCGAGGCGACCGCGATGCCCTGCGGCGCCAGTGCGAGGGCCAGCGACTGGCCCAGGGCGTGCAGCCCGGCCTTCGCTGCGGCGTAGGCGGGGGCGTCCGGCTCTCCGCGGAAGGCACCCCGCGAGCCGACGTTCACGATCACTCCGGGTGCCTCGCGGGCGATCAGCGACCGGGCGACCAGGTAGGACAGGTTCGCGGGCGCGGTGAGATCGACGTCGAGCATCCGCGTAAAGCGCTGCTGCCAGGTGGCGTAGTCGACGTCGGCCACTGGGTGGTCGGTGCTCTCGCCGGGGGCGATGCCGGCGTTGTTGACCAGGATGTCGATCTGTCCCAGCCCGTCCTGCGCCTCTTGGACGACCCGCTGCGCGCTCGCCGGATCGGAGAGATCCCCGCCCACCAGCACATGGCCCCTCCCGTGGAGCAGGGTGAGGGTCTCCTCTGCAGCATCCCGATTCGTGCCGTAGTGCACGGCCACTCGCTCCCCTCGCTCGCTCAGCGCGATCGCGGTGGCACGGCCGATCCCGCGGGAGGCTCCCGTGACCAATGCGCATCTCATCGTGTGGCTCCTGTCCTGGCGGCGGTGCCCGGCAGCGGCGGGGCACGGTGCCATCATCGGGCATTGCCACGGTAGGGCGGATCCCGGTCAGCGGGTGAGCGCGAGCCAGATCAGCAGCTGGGTGAGCAGGAACCCGGTGATCAGGTTCAGCCACAGGAACCGGCGCCAGCCCCGATTGGCCAGCACTGCGTGCTCGTCCGGCAGCGAGCGGAAGGGCCAGGTGCTGAGGAGATAGGGGAGCACGAGCAGCCCCGCGAGCATTGCCGGCCAGCCGGCCAGCAGCATGACCAGGCCGGCGGCGCCGTACAGCCCGATCGAGACCCGCACCGTCGCCGCAGCCCCGATCACGGTCGCGATCGAGCCGATGCCCGCGGCCCGATCGGGCTGGACGTCCTGGACCGCGCCGAAGGCATGGGAGGCCATGCCCCACAAGAAGAATGCTGCGAGGCTCGCCGCCGCGGTCACTCCCACCGGTGCCCCGGTCAGGGCCAGTCCGAACGCTGCGGGACCCATGAAATGGGTGGAGGAGGTGATCGAGTCCAGCACCGGCCGCTCCTTCAGCCGCAGCCCCGGTGCGGAATAGCCGACCACCGCGACCAGCACGATCACCAGCACCACCGCGGAGGTCAGCCCGCCCCAGGCCAGCAGCGCCACCACGAACGGCAGCGCGAGCAGCCCTGCCGACCACAGCGTCACCGCATGCCAGCGCTGGTCCAGGACGATGCCCTCGACGCCGCCCTTGCGGGGGTTGCGGAGGTCGGATTCGTGGTCGAACACATCGTTCACGCCGTACATCAGCAGGTTGTAGGGCACCAGGAAGAACAGCGTGCCGATCACCAGCGGCGCATCCACCCTCCCTCCGGCCAGCAGGTACGCGGCGGCGAAGGGGTAGGCGGTGTTGATCCAGCTCAGCGGGCGCGAAGAGGCGAGCAGCTGCGTCGCCGCCCGGATGCCGGCGGGCGCGCCGCTCATCGTTCACGCTCCGGGGTCAGCAGCAGCCATAGCGAGGGCAGCAGCAGCCCGGCCGCGAGGGGCCAGGCGAGGTCCTCCACCGGGGCCAGCCCTATCCGCGGGCCCAGCAGCAGCGACTCCTCGAAGCGGAACAGATCGACCGCGATCATCAGCGAATCGAACAGCACGGTCATCACCAGGAGCACAGCGATGGTGGCGCCCGTGAGCAGCCACCAGCGGCAGCCGGGGCGGCGGAGCACCACTGCCAGGGCGGTGGCCAGCATGGGGCCGATCAGGAACAGGCCGGCGAGGGCTGCGTAGCTCATCGCTCCTCCTCGAGGGTCGGGGCTGGCGGGGCCGAAAGGGCCGATGGGGCCGGCGGGGCCGGCGGGGCCGGCGGGGCCGACAGGGCCGACAGGGCCGTGCGCCGGGCGGGGTCGCTGAGGCGCCGGCCCAGCCTCGCCAGGAGTCCCCACGTCACCAGGGTGAAGTAGCACAGGAAGGTGATGAACACGAGCTCCTCGAGCGGCAGCTCGGGGGCGAGCATGATCCCGGTCATCAGCGCGCTCTGCCCCATCCCGTAGTGTCCGGCCGCAATCGCGGCGAGGTCCCACAGCAGGAAGTATCCGATGCCCAGGGCGAGCACCAGGAGGGTGCGGCGCGGCGCGCGCCAGAGTGCCAGCCCGAAGCGTCGGTCCAGCAGCCCCATGCAGAGCGACGGGACCAGCAGGCCGATCAGGTACACCGATGAGGTCATGCGATGACTTCCTCGGCGGGCTCGGGCTCGGGCTCGGACTCTGGCTTGGATTTGGACTCGGACTCGGGCTCGGGCAGCGGGGAGGCGGAGCGGTCGCCGCGCAGTCGCTTGGCGACCAGCTCCGCGCTGATCAGGCACATCGGCAGCCCGATGCCCGGGATCGTGCTGGATCCGGCGTAGAGCAGCGAGTCGACCTTCTTCGAGGCGTTGCCGGCGCGGAAGAAGGCGCTCTGGCGCAGCGTGTGCGCGGGGCCGAGCATGCTGCCCTGCCAGGCGCCGAGATCCTCGGAGAATTCGGCGGGGCCCACGGTGCGGCGCACCACAATCCGGGAGGCCAGATCCGGGATCCCGGCCTGCTCGGCGAGCATCGTGATGGCCTCGTCGGCCACCCGCTCCACCGCCACGCTGCCGGCGCCGTCCAGCCCGCCGCGCCCGAGCCCGGGATCAGCGGGAACGGGCACCAGCACGAAGAGGTTCTCGTGCCCGGCAGGGGCGACCGACGGATCGGTGGCCGAGGGGCGGCATACATAGGTCGAGGCGGGGGAGGGCACACGCCCCTCGCGCAGGGCGCTGAAGTTCTCATGCCAGTCGCGGGTGAACAGCAGGGTGTGGTGCGCCAGCTGCGGCAGCGCGCCCTCCACCCCGAGCATCACCAGCACCGCCCCGGGCCCGGGGGTGCGTCGCCGCCACCAGGAGTCGGGGAAGGTCTGCAGGTCCCGCGGCAGCAGGGTGGTCTCCACCCGGTGCAGGTCGGCGGTGGCGACCACCACGTCGGCGGGCAGCGTGCGGGTTCTCCCATCGGGCCCCTGCACCTGGACGCCGCTCGCCCGCGGTCGGCGCCGACCACCGAGCCGCGCAGCATCAGCGGTGGTGAGGATCCGGGTGGCGCGGGTCGAGGTGTGCATCCGCACGCCTTCACGGGCAGCGAGGTCGGTGATCGCGCCGATCAGATGGGTGAACCCGCCCTGCGGGTACTTGACCCCGCCGGTGAGGTCCAGGGCGCTCATCAGGTGGTACATGCTCGGGGTGCGGTCCGGGGAGGACCCCAGGAACACCGCCGGGTAGCCGAGCACCTGCCGCAGCCGCGGGTCTCGGAACCTGCGCGCGACGAAGCGCTCGAGCGGCTCGGTGAGCAGCTGCAGCAGACGCGGTGCCTGCAGCGCGACCCGCGCGGAGAGGAAGGGTCGCAGCGAGGTGAACGAGGTGTAGAGGAAGCGTTCGAGGGCCACGTCGTAGGTGCGGGCGGCCGAGTCGAGATGCTTCGCCAGCTGCAGGCCCGCGCCCGGTTCGATCTCCTCGAAGGCATCGGCGTTGCGCGCGGCGGAGGCGCGGATGTCCAGCGGATCCTCATGCCCCTCGAAGAACACCCGGTAGCCGGGATCCAGTCCCTGCAGATCGAGCTGCTCGGCGGCGGAGGTCCCCAGCAGGCGGAAGAAGTGGTCGAAGACCTCGGGCATCAGATACCAGGAGGGGCCGGTGTCGAAGCGGAATCCGTCCCGCTCCCAGCTGCCGGCGCGGCCGCCGAGCTGCTCACGAGCTTCCACCAGATCCACCGAGAAGCCATCGCGGGCGAGCAGGGCAGCGGTGGCGAGGCCGGAGATGCCGCCGCCGATCACCACGGCGGTCCGGCGCGTCCCGGATGCGGCGCTCATCGGCTCACCCCGAGCAGGGTGCGGGCGAGGATCGCTGCCTTCTCGTAGTCGGCGACCCGCACCCGGGCGCGACGGATCTGCTGCGCCGGGGTGGCGCGCAGCCGGCGTGAGAGAGCGCTGTAGAAGCCGTGGGCGGCGGCCACCGCGCGACGGCTCGAGGCGGGCAGATGGGGGATGGCGGTGGCGGCATGGGCGAGGTCGGTGTCGATGTCGTCGAGCAGGCGGTCCCGCTCGGCGTCGCCGAACTGCTCGATCTCCAGGCCGGGGAAGTAGGTGCGCCCCAGCTCATCATGGTCCTCGGCGAGGTCTCGCAGGAAGTTCACCTTCTGGAAGGCGGCGCCGAGTGCGCTCGCCGCCGGGGCGAGCCGTGCGTAGGCGGCCTCGTCCCCGCCCAGGAACACCCGCAGGCACATCAGCCCCACCACTTCGGCGGAGCCGTGCACGTATTCCGCGAGGCTCGCCTCGTCGTGCGTGGAGACCGCGAGATCCGCGCGCATGGACGCGAAGAAGGGGTCGAGGAGGTCGGGGCCGATGCCGCAGCGCCGGGCCGTGAGGGCGAAGGCCTGCACCACGAGGTTGGTGGAGCGGGCGCCGGCCACCGCGCGTGCGGTCTCGGCGGCGAGGTCCTCCAGCAGCTGGGACCGTTCCGCGACCGAGAAGGAGGGGTCCGGGTCGTCGACCGTCTCATCGGCGATGCGGACCAGCGCGTAGATGCTGCGCACGTGGGTGCGCACCGGCTCGTCCAGCAGCCGGGTCGCCCAGCCGAAGGAGGTGGAGTACCCGGCGATCACGCAGCCGGCGCTGCGCTGGGCGACCAGGTCGTAGCGGCTGGTCGGCATCTCCACCGTGGTGTGCCGGCTCATCGCTCGCTCCGACCGGCGAGTGCGGACGCTCCGCGCTGCGGGCGCAGCCACTGCGCGGCGGCCGCGAGGGCGATCACGGTCGCGACCGCCGCGGCGGCGATCGCCACGCCCGGGGCATGGGGCTCGTCCGTCGCCCGCCCGACGGCGATCCACGCCAGGCCCCAGATCATCGCCAGCGGTGCCGCGACCGGCCGCCGGCCGGCGAGAGTGAGCCCCACCCCGATCACGGCGACGACCGCGAGCACCGCGACGGCCAGAAGCGAGGGGACGCCGAACCCCAGGAATCCGGCGCCCTTGAGCGCTGCAGCGATGTTCGCACAGGTCGCCACGCTCACCCAGCCGAGGTACAGGCCGAAGGTGCCGTCCACGACGATCCGCTCCGGCAGTCCGCCCGGCGGCGTGGCCGCGATCCGACGGAAGAGGTCGGCGAGGACCACCAGCAGCAGCGCGATGACGACCACGCTGAGCGCCACCCAGCCGGCCTGGATGGTGAGGATCCACGCCGCGTTCAGCAGCAGCGAGAGGATCGCGCCGGGAGCGATGCCGCGCGCATCGCGCCGGTCCCACCACTGCCACAGGGTGTAGGCGCCCAGGCCCACGTAGATCACGGACCAGATCGTGAAGGCGGAGCCGGCAGGCGCGAGGTGGGTGGAGTCTGCGGCGAGCAGACCGCCTGCGGCCTCGGCGATCGGGTCGCCACCGAAGGCGCCGACGCCGATCGCGGTGCCGACCATCGCCAGCAGGAAGCTGACGGTCACGGCGAGCTGACGGGCGAGCGGACGCGGGGGGCGGGTCATGCTGTCTCCTCGGTGTCGGTGTCGGTGTCGGTGTCGGTATTCACGGCGCGGCGGCTATCAGGCGGCGCGGCCTCTGCGGCGCGGGCGATATTTCGCTGCATGCCGCCGAACACGATCCCGTGGAAGGGCCAGACGGCCCACCAGTACAGGTCGCCGAGCAGTCCGTGCGGATGGTAGATCGCGCGCTGGTGGAGGATCGAGCCGCCGTCGTCGGCCTCCTGGACGCCGAGCTCGAGCCACGCCTGTCCCGGCACTCTCATCTCGGCGCGCAGGCGCAGCAGGCGGCCCCGTTCGAGGCGTTCGACCCGCCACCAGTCCAGGGCGTCGCCGACGGCCAGCTTGTCGGGGTGGCGGCGACCGCGGCGCAGGCCGGGCCCGCCCACGAGGCGGTCCATCAGCCCGCGCGAGATCCAGCCCAGGCGCCAGGAGTACCAGCCCCGTCGGCCGCCGATGCCCTCCAGCACTGCCCACAGGGTCTCGGGGGAGGCGTCGACGGGGCGCTGCCGCTCGTCCCCTCGCACGATGCCGCCGGACCATTCGGGGTCCTCGGGCAGCGGGGAGGACGGAGCGCCGGCGGGTGTGGCGGAGTGCCAGGCGGTGGCGACGTCGAGCTCCCGGACGCGAGCCAGGGCCAGCTCGATCGCACGATCCACACTGGTCAGGCCGCCCTCGGGGGCGGGG
Organism: Brachybacterium sp. AOP42-C2-15; assembly: GCF_052377065.1. Taxonomy (NCBI): domain Bacteria; kingdom Bacillati; phylum Actinomycetota; class Actinomycetes; order Micrococcales; family Dermabacteraceae; genus Brachybacterium; species Brachybacterium sp. AOP42-C2-15. Next base: position 4,617 of record NZ_JBQSWK010000011.1, on the reverse strand, counting down.
ATCAGCGCGCGCAGATCCGCCTCGGCGGCGACCGATTCGTGGATGAGCGATTCGACCAGTGGGCGCGCGATGCCGGTGGGCACCGGCGTGACCAGGCCGATCCAGTGGCTGGCCAGCCGCGGGGTCAGCACCGGCACAGTGAGGATCCGCCGCTGCGGGAGCCCGGCCGCTCGGGCGTAGGCCTGGAGCAGCTCGGCGAACGTCAGCACGTCGGGCCCGCCGACGTCGAAGGTGCGATTCGGTGCGCCGTCGAGCCGGGCCGCGCCGACGAGATAGTGGAGCACGTCGCGCACGGCGATGGGCTGGATCCGATTGCGCAGCCACTGCGGGGCGATCATCACCGGCAGGCGCTCTGCGAGGTGGCGCATGATCTCGAAGGAGGCGCTGCCGGAGCCGAGGATCACTGCCGCTCGCAGCACCACCGCGGGGACTGCGCCGGCGAGCAGGATGTCGCCGACCTCCTTGCGGGAGGCCATGTGCGTCGAGAGTTCCTCGCCGTCGGGATGGATGCCGCCGAGGTAGACGATGCGCCCCACGCCGGCCCGTGCGGAGGCGTCGGCGAAGGAACGAGCGCCCTGCCGGTCGCGGTCGGCGAAGCTGCGGCCGCCGCCCATCGCGTGGATCAGGTAGTAGGCGACGTCGACTCCGTCGAGCGCGGCCTCCAGGCTCGCCGGGTCCTGGACGTCGGCCTCCACCACCTCGACCCGGTCCCGCCAGGGGCGGTCCTGGAGTCGGTCGGCGTGGCGCGCCATCGCGCGCACGCGAAATCCGGCGTCGAGCAGTGCGGGGACCAGGCGGCCGCCGATGTACCCGCTGGCACCCGTGACCAGGACCAGCGGGGCAGCATGTGGAGCGGGGGTGCTCATGCGGGAAGCTCCTCTTCTGCCCGTCTGCGGGGAGCGGGCGATGGCGGTGCGTGCTGAGGGGCGGACGTGGGAAGCGTGAGCTCCGCGGCGCGGAGGATCTCCGCGGTCGCGAGGTCGAGGGAGGTGACGAGGCCGGGCGGCAGGTCGTGACGCGCGGCCGCCTCTGCGGCGCTGCTCACGTGCCACCGGGCGAGGTCCTCGACCCAGGCGCGGGATCCGCCGGCGGTCAGCAGCTCCCGGGCGCGCTGCGCCTCCTGTTCGCCCAGGTCCTCGCGCCCCAGCAAGGGCTCCAGTGACGGCCAGATATCCGTGGTCGAGGCATGGGCGATCAGCGCCGTGCGCTTGCCCTCCCGCAGGTCGCCGAGGGCGCTCTTGCCAGTGCGTCGCTCGTCGCCGAACATGCCGAGCAGGTCGTCGAACAACTGGAACCCGATGCCGAGCAGGCTCCCGATCTCGTCGAGTGCGCTGAGCACCTCGGGGGAGGCATCGGCCAGGATCGCGCCGGCGCGCAGCGGCAGCTGGAAGGAGTACAGGGCGGTCTTCAGTTCGGCCACCGCGAGCGCTTCGCGGAGCACCACGGGACCATCTGCCGGGCCCAGCTGGAGGCGCACGTCGGCGAGCTCACCGGCGGCCGTGGCGTGCAGGGTGCTCTCGAAGAGGTCGAGCAGGCGCTCGACCACGGGAGCAGGGGCCTCGCACCTGACGATGGCGCGCAGTGCCGCCACCAGCCCCAGATCGCCCGCGAGGATGCCGGCCGCCTCCCCGAGCCGCTGCGCCTCGCTCGCACCGGCTCCCCGGTGTCGGGCGTCGGCCGCGATCCCGCCCGGAAGGCTGGGTGCCCCGCGGCGCACCTGGTCGCCATCGATCACGTCGTCCTGGACCACGAAGGCGGTATGCATCAGCTCGAGGGCGGCGGCGGCTTGGACCGCAGCAGGCCCGCGGGATCCGCCGAGCGCCTCGTGGGTGGCGAGCAGCAGGTTCGGCCGAAATCGCTTGCCGCCGCCTGTGGCGCGGGAGAAGGCTGCCCACAGGTCATCGTGGTCGGGCAGCGGCAGAGTGCCGGGCCTGGTCGCTCCGAGGCGCAGCTGTCGCTGGATCTCCTGCTCGACGGCCCGGTGGTGCACCGTGCTCATGAGGTGCTCGCGGGGATGCGCTCCAGGACCTCGCGGAGCTGCGGGACCTGGGCTGTCGTCCACGGGCTGAGGGTCCACGGCGACAGCTCCACGAGAGCGGCGAGCTCCGCGGGGTCGACCCATCGCAGATCCATCACCTCCGCGGGATGGGGCACCGGCTCGCTCCCGGCTGCAGCGACGAAGACCGGGCAGATCTCGTTCTCGACGATGCCGGAGGCGTCCACGGCCCGGTAGCGGAAGTCGGGCAGGACCTCCCGGGGAGGGCCGACCTCCATGCCCAGCTCGTGCATGGCATGCCGCGCGATCGCCTCGGCGAAGGTTTCGCCCTGGCGGGGGTGGCCGCAGAAGGAGTTCGTCCATACCCCCGGCCAGGTGCGCTTGGTCAGTGCGCGCCGGGTGAGCAGGACCCGTCCGTCGGGCCGCACCACATAGCAGGAGAAGGCCAGGTGCAGGGGAGTGGCGGTGGAGTGGACCGTGGCGCGCGGAGCCAGCCCTCGAGGAGTTCCGTCCTCCTCCATGAGGATCACGTGGTCCTCTGCGGTCGCCTGATCCTGTGCGGTGGTGCCTGGGTGGGTGCTCTGTCGTGCGCTCACCATGCCTGCATCCTCTAGTTAGCCGGGCTATCTAATTTCACTGTAGCATCCACGTATGACCGACACGCCAAGGAACCCCGACGAGGGGCGGAGCAACCGCTACTGGTACGACGGGAATGACTCCCCCGTCGCCCTCCTCAGTGCCTTGCGCGCCTTCCGTGTGGCGGATCAGGAGCTGCGCCGTCGGATGAGCGAGGGAATGGACATGAACACCACCGATCTCGCTGCCCTGAGATTCGTGATCGCCAATGAGCTCTCGGCAGAACCGGTGACACCCCTGCGACTGGCGGCGAACCTGCGCATCTCCGGCCCGTCCACCTCGAAGCTGATCGACCGGCTGACCGCTTCGGGTCACCTGCGGCGCGTGCCCCACCCCGAGGATGGCCGGTCGAGGATCGTGATCGCGACGGACCATGCCCACTCCCAGGTGCGGGAGCGCCTGGGGCACATGCACGAGCGGATGCTCGAGATCGCACAGCAGGTGCCGGCCCCGGCGAGGGCGGCCGCCATCGCATTCCTGCAGGCGATGGCGGAGCAGCTCGACGCCGAAGCGGCACCGCCGGAGCTGACGCAGCGCGGGACCTGAGGGTCCGAGCTCTGCGGCGGCACCCGAGGCGGGTCGGTGAGGCCAGGTGGGATACTGGGGTTCCGACGAGAGGGCCTCGTCGCGAGGACCCACCCCGTGCTCCGACACCGATGTGATGCCGGTTCCTCGTGACGTCGACGTCCAGGGAGCATCCGATGTCCACGATCAGCTGGACCGAGAACAGCACACCGCGCACCGCACGATGGCATTCCGAGAACGGCGCTCCGCCGCCCGAACGGCTCGAGATCGTCGACGACACTGTCACCGCGAACGCCGCCCTGCGCAGCATCCGCGCCGGCGCCGGCCTGCTCTGGCGCGGTGACTACCACAACGCCCGCCAGCTGCTCACAGCCATCGGGCGCCGGGCAGATCGGCGCGCGCTGCCCAAGAACCTCGACGTCGCACGACTGTTCCAGGCGCACCGAGCAGCGCGGGCGGAGCGCGCCAGGCTGCTGGGCGGGGTGGTGGTGATGCTCGAGCCGGGGCACCGCCTCGCTCTGCGCCGAGCCCCGGACGTCGCCGCGGCCTGCCAGCAGGCATACGGAGAGCTCACAGAACCGATGCTCATCTCCCTCTCGGAGCTGCTCGGAGTGCTCAGCGCCCGCCAGTGGCAGGAGAAGGGCGTGCCGATCTCAGCCCTCGAGGCCCAGATCCATCCCCGCCACAGCGTGTTCTCCCCGGTGCGCTCGGAGTACGTGGACCTCGTGGCGCAGGCACCCATGCCCGAGGTCGAGGGAGGGGCAGAAGCCTTCGACCTCGGCACAGGAACCGGCGTGCTGGCAGCAGTGCTCGCGCGACGGGGTGCGGCACGTGTGGTCGCCACCGACATCAATCCCCGCGCAGTCGACAACGCCCGGGAGAACATCCAGCGCCTGGGCCTCGAGGACCGCGTCGAGGTGCTCGAAGCGAACCTGTTCCCGCCCGGGCAGGCGGACCTGGTGGTCTGCAATCCGCCCTGGCTCCCCGGGACGGCGACCTCGGCCCTCGAGCTGGGGATCTATGACGAGGACTCGAGCATGCTCCGAGGAGTGCTCGACGGCCTCAGCGCCCATCTGCGACCCGGAGGGGAGGGGTGGCTGATCCTCTCCGACCTCGCCGAGCACCTGAAGCTGCGCAGTCGTGACGAGCTCCTGAGACTGATCGACACGGCCGGCCTGGAGGTCATCGGCAAGGTCTCCACCTCTCCTCGTCACCCCCGCTCTCAGGATCCGCACGATCTGCTGCACGCCGCCCGCTCTCAGGAGGTCACGACCCTGTGGCGCCTGCGCCCGGTGGCCGACCCAGATCCGGTGGCCGGCTGAGGCGGGAAGCCTGAGGGCGCTCAGGCGGGCCGGAAACCTACCGTCAAGTAGCCAGGCGCTGACCTCGACAGATGCGCAGAAAGTCGGTGTGGTCGAGGCCACTTCGGAAATGGTCGTTCTGGCTTGACGGGGGTGCGT